>JACQWB010000289.1 GCA_016209385.1 Candidatus Rokuibacteriota bacterium | reverse complement strand
GTCATCTTCGTCATGTGGAGTCGGCAGGTGCCATACGACGAGACCTACCACCTGGCGACCATGGCGCGGCAGCAGTTACGCCGGGCGGCGTGACCGTGAAAAAAAAAGTTCTTGACAAGGGTCATAGAAAGTCTCCCCCGGGGTTGCGCGGGCGAAGCCCGCGCCCGGAGCGCTTCGCTAGCAGGCATTGACACTCGCCCGGCACAGTCAGTAAGGTAAGGTCTCCGCGGACAATCGCGCGGCGCCCGCCGCCGCGTGCGGGATCCCGTGTCATGAGCGAGATCGTCGAGGAGATCCGTCAGGCCTACGAGGCCGTCGGGATTCGGTTGGATCACCCGGCGGCCTACGGCACCTACTACCGACTCCTCTGCGGAGGGTGCGGGAAGGTGCTGGGGACGGTGGGGGACAAGCTGCTCCCCGGCATGGCTTCGGCCCTGGTCGCCGCCCAGGCAGCCCTCTACGCCGAGGGGCTCCTGGGGTGCGCCTGCGGTCACCAGCAGCGGCTGACCCGGAGAAGCTGACGCGGGGCGTCGGGTAAGGAGGCGGCAGCGATGAGCGAAGGCGCAAAACCGGAGAGGACGTCTCACGCACACCCGGGCCTCTGGCCCTTCTGGCGGAAGGCGTACGCCCAGGGAGACCCGCTACCGGCGCTCACCTGCCAGGTGAGCCGGCCGAATTACCGCTTCGACGAGGGCGACGCCCTCCCCGTCGAGTACACGGCGCTCCTCCTCAAGCTCCTCCGCCACGAGGGGGAACGGGCCGGCAACAAGAGCTTCTGGGGATTCATGGCGACCTGCGCCGACGTGGCCGAAGCCCTGGCCCCGTCGGTCGAGGCCAAGGCCCTCAAGGCCGAGTACCTGGCGGAGGAGATGAAGCACGCCATCCTCTTTCATCGTCTGGCCACCGGCCTGGCCCCGGATTTCGCCCTGCAGGATGTCCCCTACACCCACTACGCCTTCCACCTGCCCCGCGAGAGCTGGGCCGACGATGCCTTCTTCCACTTCTTCGTGGATCTGAACGGGGCTTTTCACGCGCGCGACTGGCGGGAGTCGAGCTACCTGCCCCTGCGGAAGCTCGCCGCCACGGTAGAGCGGGACGAGCTGGGGCACTCGGAGATGGGCTACTACTTCCTCCAGCAGCTCTGCGCGGCGCGGGCCGGTCGGGCTCTGACCCAGCAGCTCCTGGTGAAGTGGTACCCGGCGGCCCTGGACATGTTCGGCCGCTCCGACTCCCCCAACGCCCCCAAGTTCATCCACTGGGGGCTCAAGAGCGTCGGCAACGCCGAGATCCGCCAGGCGTACAAGGGGTACGTGGATCGGAAGCTCGCGGCCCTAGGCCTCGAGCCCCCCGACGAGCACCAGAACCGCCACTTCCTCTAGATAATCGGAGGGGGCCTCGACGGCCCCCTCCGAGGCCTCCCCCAGGAATTGGTTGCGCGGGCGAAGCCCGCGCTCGAAGGGCATTACTAGTAATCGGAGGGGGCCCGGGTACCCGCGCCGAAGGCGTGGGTGGGCGCGCGAACTGAGGCCGGCGTGCGCCTAGCGGCCGGGGCGCCGGGGCGGGAGCCCACCCGCTCGTGGTATCCTTTCGCTGACTTATGCCGCGGGATCTCCCGATCGGGAACGGCAGCCTGCTGGTCAACTTCGACAGCGCGTACTGCCTGCGCGACCTGTACTTCCCCTACGTCGGTCGCTACAACCACACCGTCGGCCATCCCTGCCGCGTCGGCCTGTGGATCGCCGGACGCTTCCGGTGGCTGCACGATCCGGCGTGGAAGCGGCGGATGGAGTACGAGCCGGAGACCCTCGTCACGGACGTCGAGCTCCAGGACCGGGAGCTGGGCGTCTCGGTCCACTGCCACGACGCGGTCCACCCCAGGCACATGCTCGTGCTGCGCGCCTTCGAGGTCACAAACCATTGGGGCGTGGAGCGCGAGGCCCGGCTCCTCTTCTGCCAGGACCTCCATATCGCCGAGAACGCCGACGGCGACACGGCCTACTACGAGCCGGTGAACGACTTCGTCATCCACTACAAGGGTCCCAGGTATTTTCTCGTCAACGGCCGGGGCGACGACGGGAAAGGCATCTTTCAGTACGCCACGGGCACCAAGGAGTACGGCGGCCTCGAAGGGACCTGGCGGGATGCCGAGGACGGCGAGCTCGGCATGAACCCGATCGCCCAGGGGTCCGTGGACTCCGCCATCAGCCTCCGCCAGATCATCCCGCCCCACGGCAGCGTGCGGTTTCGCTTCTGGATCGCGCTCGACCGCGGCTACTTCGAGGTCAAAGCCCTGAACATGCTCGTCCAGAAGGAGCCCGGCTTCGACCGGCTCCTCAACGAGACGCGCGCCCACTGGCGGGAGTGGAGGCGGGAGCGCGACGCCGACTTCTGTGACCTTCCCACCGGCCTGGTGGATCTCTACCGCCGGAGCCTCCTCATCATCCGCACGCAGATCGACACCGGCGGAGCGATCATCGCCGCCAACGACGGCGACTCCTCGATGTTCAACCGCGACACCTACAGCTACATGTGGCCGCGGGACGGCGCCCTGGTCGCGCACGCGCTGGACCTGGCGGGCTACCCCGAGCTGACCGAGAAGTTCTTCAAGTTCTGCGCCACGCTGATGCCCAAGCCGACCTACTACCCGGAGGGCTACCTGCTCCACAAGTTCAACCCCGACGGCTCCCTCGGCAGCTCGTGGCACCCGTGGGTCCGGGACGGGAAACCCAAGCTCCCGATCCAGGAGGACGAGACCGCGCTGGTCCTCTGGGCCCTCTGGCACCACTACGAGATGTCGGGCAACCGCGCGTTCGTGCGGTCGCTGTTCGAGCGCCTGATCCGACCAGCGTCCAGGTTCATGCTCCAGTACCGGCACGCGCCGACGGGGCTGCCGCTGGAGTCCTACGACCTCTGGGAGGAGCGGTACGGGGTGTTCACCTTCACCACGGCGGCCGTCTGTGCCGGGCTCGAGGCCGGCGCGAAGTTCGCCCGCCTGTTCAAGGACGCCGCCCTGGAGAAGCGGTGCCGGGAGGGGTACGAGGGGATGCAGGCGGCGGCCCTCGAGCACCTCTACCGATCGGACCTCGGCCGCTTCGCCCGGATGCTGAACCTGACGAACGACGGCTTCAGCGTCGACCCCACGATCGACTCGAGCCTCTACGCGCCGTTCGCGTTCGGCGTCCTCCCCCCCGACGCGCCGGAGATGGTCAACACCATGCGGGCGATCGAACAGCGCCTCTGGGTGCAGACACCGATCGGCGGGGTGGCGCGGTACGAGAACGACTACTACTACCGGCGGAGCGACGACATCGAGCGGGTCCCGGGAAACCCGTGGTTCATCTGTGCGCTCTGGCTGGCCCAGTGGTGGATCGCCATCGCCAAATCGCGGGACGATCTCCGGCGACCCCGGGAGATCCTCGAATGGGTGGCGGAGCACGCCCTGCCCAGCGGCGTCCTCGCCGAACAGCTCCACCCGTACACGGGCGAGCCGCTCTCGGTCTCGCCGCTGACCTGGAGCCACGCCGAGTACGTGAAGACGGTGCGGCTCTACTGCCAGAAATTCGAAGAGCTCGGCACCCCAGCGGGGAAGCGCCCACGCCGGGTCCCGGCTCGGCGGAAGCGCACCCCTTGAAGCCCTGCTCGACCACCCACCGATCGACCGCGAACCGCGCCGCGCTTTTTCGGAAGGTCGTCCAGCTGATCAAGTAGCTCCTTGAGCCCGGCTTGGCTCGCGCCGGCCCGGTCTGCTCGACCCCCGGCGCCCGGCCGGGGAGAGGGACCCGTGTCACCGGCGGCGGCCCGCTCGCGAGCCGTAAGTCCGAATGAACGCCAGGCTAGACGAACGGCTCGGCAAGGTCTTCCTGGTCGCCTCCGAGGAATGGCCGCCGCTCTTGTACCTCACCTGTTTCAATGCCCTTCTCGTCGGTGGCCTGGTCGTGGCGCTCTCGGTGGCGGGGTCGCTCTTTCTCAGGCGGGTCGGACCGGACGCGCTGCCCGGCATGTACCTGCTCTCTGCGCTGGTGATCCTGATCGTTTCTCCCGTCTACTTCGCCCTGTGGACGCGGTGCCCCTGAAGACATCGCTGCTGTCAAGCTATGCGTCCTTCAGGTTGGCGCCCCTGGCCATACGCCTGGTTCTCCCCATTCCCGGGGCGATCTTAGCGCTTTGTTCCGGCGGCGCTGGCCATGCGCTGTTGGACGACCTGCTGGAACGTCTGCCGCAGCGCGGGCAGGTGCGTGAACAGCGACAGGAACGCGCCCCGGCGCATTACCATGACGTCCAGGGGTGTCTGGGCCCGGACCGTGGCCATCCGGGGGGCGGTTCGGATGAGGGCCATCTCGCCAAAGAAATCCCCGGGTCCGAGCCGGGCCTCGACGTGTTCCCCGGCTCCCGGACTTTCCCGGATCACCTCCACCTCACCGCTGATGACCACATAGACGTCGTCCCCCGGATCGCCCTGCCGGAAGATAACCTGGCCCGGCTCGAAGTGCTGCTGCGAGATGCTCTCGCGCGTCATGATGATGACCGCGACGTAGCACACCGCGGCGGCCAGGAGCAGCGTTTGGGCGCTCATGAAGAGGAGCATGGTGAGCGCGGTCACCTTCGCCATCGAGCCGATCGTGACCAGGGCGTAGAGGCCGGCCAGGGCTACTGCGACGAGCAAGACCGTCCGCTTCGTCTCTTCGTTGAAGGCCTGGAGCGCCGCGACCAGCCGCCTCATCGCGCGGCCTCCGTGCTGGCCTTCTTGACGACCTGGGGAGGGTGCGCCGGCGTGTGACAGCTGACGCAGGATTCCTTCCCCGACTTGAGGTCGTCGGCCAGGCCCACGTGGACGTCTGCCTCCTCGAACTTCTTCCCGCCAGCGTGGCAGTGGGTGCAGTTGACGTTGGAATACTCCTCGTACAACTTGATGGGGAGCTTCCAGCTCTTGGTGTAGAACTTCCACACGTGGCTCAACCCGTTCAGCTTCGCTTTGAACGTCCCGTTCATCCCATACGTGACATGGCACGCGTAACACTGGCCTTCCGGAATGAGCCGGCGGGTGTTATGCACGGCGGCCAGCGTCTCGCTCTTGGGATCGAGCAGGTCGTTGATGTACGGGTCCATGACCGGATGGCAAGAGCCGCAGAATTCGGCCCGCTCCCCCATCTTGAAGACCGTGAAGATCCCCGTGAGCGCAGCGAACCCGGGGAGCACGACGACGCCGAGCAGAAAGATCCACTTGGCGGTCGGTTCGAGCAGGCGCCGCCGCTGGGAGACAAGGGTCGCGACCAGAAGGATCAGGATCAGGACGCTGACCGCGATCGTGATCTCCCGGCTCCACTCCTCGTAGCTTTTGATCTCTTTGGCGACGAACAGCGAAGCCGGCTGGACCTGCAGGAGCAGCGGACCCGCGCGACGGACCGAGCGGGGCTTACTGGAGCCGACCATACGTTCCCTCCCGTAAGAGCGCGGCCAGGTGGACACCTGGCTGCGCTCCGGAGCCCGGTGCCGAAACAACTGACGAAGCCGCGGGATATGGTTGAACAAAGCGCTGAACCCTTCCTGATCCAGCGTCAGCACATCGAGGGGGGTCAGGCTCCGCACCGTGGCGCTCCGCGGCGTCCGGCTGATGAGGGCCAGCTCTCCAAACCACTGCCCGGGACCCGGCTTGGCGACTACGGCCTCTGGCTCCCCGGGGCGTTCGCCGGCGACCTCGACCTCCCCTTTGATGATGGTCATACTCGAGCGCGGCGGCCCGGTGACTCACTCCGCGGGAGGTGATCACCAGCCGCCGGTGGAGGTCGACCTCCTCAACTTCCCGGGCGTAGAGGGTCACGCGAGGGCACAGGCGCCGGAGGCGGATGATCGAATCGAAGATCCCGATGCTGCCCGAGATCACCTCCGGGAGCATCGGCCGGAAGCCGAAGTAGTTGTCCTGGTTGACGAGCGTGATCTCGACGCCGGGGTCCGGCGCCAAGCGCTTCTGCAGCGCCATCGCGGCGTACCAGCCCCCAAAGCCGCCACCGAGGATGAGGATGCGCGTGGGTCGTCGTCCGGCCATCGGCCCTCCGCTCCCGGGAGCGAAAGGGACTTTCCCGGGGATTAGTATTTTTTCCCGCCGTGGCATTGTCAACCGAATCTTTCCGGGTCGAACGCGCTCCGCGTGTCCCATCGGCGAAAAAACCGCTTGACAAATATCTGGGGCGGTCCTATTCGGTGTTGCAAGCCTACCCAGGCCAACTGGCCGCACACGATCTACCAAAGGGGGGAGCCGCATGCGGAGTGGGTGGGGGAAGCTCATCGGTGGCGCATTCGCCCTCGCTTCGATCCTAGCCGTTAGCGCGTATCCTGCCGTGGCCCAGGAGGTCAGCGCGCTCTACAAACAACACTGCGTGAAATGCCACGGACCGGAGGGTAAGGGAGACGGCGAGCAGCTCAAAAAAGTCAAGGGCAAGGCCGTGGACTGGACCAACAAGGAGGAGATGGGCAAGCTGACCGACGAGTACCTCCTGGACATCATCTTGAAGGGGGGGGGAGGGGTCGGGAAGTCGAAGATCATGCCCTCCTACAAGGCAAAACTCAAGGAGGAAGAAGCCAAAGCGCTTGCCGCCTTCGTGCGCTCGGTCGCCAAGTGAGCGATTGCGATCGTCCAGCTCCGGGTAGCGCGCGACGCCCGTTGAGTTGAGGGAGCAAGGTTTTCACGACGCGTCCCTGTGCGGAGAGGGCGGCCCCATCTGAGCTCGTTTCCACGATCTCTCTCGGTCGCCGGGGCTGGCGCTCTCGGGCTTCTGCTGTGGACGTCCGCGGTGAGCCTGGCCGCCCAACCCGCGGGCGGAGGCCCGCCAGCCCGGATCGAGGAGCTCTGGCGGCGGATCTACGGTGGCGAAGCGCCCGAGAAACCGCGCGGCCTCGAACCGGCCCCCCCCGCGCCGGCGCCGGAGCAGCCGACAGCGGCCACCAATTTCCTCGACCACCTGATCTTTCGCCTCGGCTCCACCTACACGCGTAACTTCGTCAGCTTCACCGGTCGCCCGACCCGATCGTTCGTGATCGACGACGGGCCGCCCGGCACCGTGACCCCCGAAGGCTTCTCCTTCCCCCAGGTGTTCGAAGCGAGCGACGACCGGCTCTACTCGTACCTGGTCCTCGGGACGCGCGGCTACGGCGACCCACGGCTCAATACCTACGTGTCGCTCATTCATCAGGATGACCTCGACGGGACTCGGGCTGGGTCTCCGTTCCAGAGCATTCTGGACGCCTTCGGGGGCGGCCGGCGCACCCAGGTGCTCAACGGGTACGCCGAGATGAACGGGCTGGGAACCGGGGCCCTGTCTCAGTCGAGCCTTCGCCTCGGCCGGCAATTCGTCTTCGACACCACCCCCCAGCTGCTCGGCAGCCCCGTCATCGACGGCGCGACGCTCGGCTATCGCGACTCGCGGCTCGAAGCCGCTGTGTTCTCCGGCCGCCGCGTCAACTTTTTTGGCGGCCGGGAGGCGGATTTCTCGATGGGCGGCAGCGCGTCGTACCAGTTCCAGCCGGGAACCTCCGGGACGGTCAACTACTTCTTCCTGCCCGGCTTTCACCGGTACGCCTTGGATGCCACCCAGCAGATCGGCGACCTGCGGGCGGGAGCGTTTCTGACCTTTCGCAACGTCCACCCCATCGATCTGGGCGTGCGGGGCTGGTACGCAGCCCCGGCGAGCCCGTGGACGATTCGCGGAAGCGCGGTGCGCCGGCTCACCGACGAGGACTTCTCCTTCGACATCTTCCGCGAGCGCGAGGCTGCTAAACGGCTCTTCCTCCTGCGGATCCGACCGGCCACCCACCTGACGCTCGACGCCGATCATCAGCTCCGTTCCTGGCTGACGCTCGGTGGAGGCGTGGCCGCGCGCTTCGTCGACGGAACGGAGGAGGCTTTCGACAACTCGTTCGAGCAGGTGACGCTGCGGGCCGTCTGGACGCCGCTGGAACGCTGGGATGCCCTCTTCCAGTACCGCTTCCGGCACGTCGAACGAAGCCCGGTGAGCGCCGTGGTGCGGGCGCTGCGCTTCGACGACATCAATCGTGCCGGAGAGACCGACTACCACGAGCTGAACGGCGAGCTCCACTACCGCCTCGGCTCGCACTTCAGCGCCCGCGTCGGAGGGTACTTCGGTCTCTTCGACAGCCGGAACCGACTCGCGGAGGTCACCGGCGTCACCACGGCAGGGGGATACCTGCGGGGACGCCTCCGCGTCCACCGCACGGCCGACCTGAGAATCGAGTACGGGATCGATCGGGGGAACCCGGAGTTCAACCCGGACATCGCGCACCAGCACACAGTCCGGGTCGGGTTCGACGTCCACTACTAGCCGGTCGCGTGGGATGAAGACGGACAACTCAGCCGAGGGGCAGGCGCAGACGGCGAGCAGCGCGGAGACGGTCCACTGGCCGCGCGGCTTTGTCCTGCTTGTCCTTACCCTCCTGAGTCTCTCCCTCGGGTGGATGGTGAAGAGTCCGCCGGTTACGGGACAGGGGAAGCCCGCCACCCCTCCGGCCACCGCGCCTAAGCCGTTTCACCAGGTGCACGTCACCGATCTCAACGTGGTCTGCACGGCCTGCCACGACACCGCCCAGACTCCCAAGCCGGGCCACGAGCTCGCCTTTTCCGTTCGCCCCGGGCACGCAGCGTGTGAGGGATGCCACGAGGACGACTTCAAAAAGGAGAATGTGAAGGCGGAGACCACGGCGACCGCGCTCTGCCGGACCTGCCACACCGGCAAGGGTGAGGCGGTCGGCCGATTTCCCTCCGGGAGGCTGACCCTGGCCCAGTTCTCCCACGCGTCGCACGTCGACCCCCGCCCGCCGGTCAGTAAGCTTCTGGGGATCCGCCAGGACTGCATCTTTTGCCACACGGTCGAGGCAAAGGCGCCGAGCCCCGCGCGCCCCGGCCATCCCGAGTGCGCCGCCTGCCACGCGGGGGCCGGCGGCGCCAAACCGGCGCTGGCGAAAGAAGACGTCGTCGATCGATGCCTCACCTGCCACGCCCTCGAGCGCATTGACCGCAACATGAGGCGGACCGCCACCACGAGGCCACAAGGCGCCGCGCACCCTGCCTCAGACCTGGCGGGCAATCCGCACGCGCGCGGCCACGCCCTTCCGACTGCCGGTCAACACGCGTACCGGGATATCCGCCCGTTCAACCACGGGAGCCATCTCCAACGGCGCGACGGAGCCCCAATCGACTGCACGACCTGCCACGCGCCCGTGTTGCAGAAGCACGCCGTGGACACAGCCTCCCGGCTCCCCACGATGCGGGAGTGTGCCGCCTGTCATGCCAACGCGACATTTGTCCGCGCCGAAACCCTGATCAAGAACTGCCAGACCTGTCACACCGTCATGCACGCCGACCTCAGGCCGCGCGCCTCCGATCCCGTCTCCCCCGCGATCGCGCACACCGAGGCCTTCCGCGTCCACCACGAGGCGCAGGCCCGCGACCCCGACAACCAGTGCGGCGCCTGCCACACGCGGTTTGTCAACGTGGGCCAGAACAACTGCGCCGGCTGCCACAGCTCGATGCAGCCGCGCTCCCACGTCGGGCTCCGCTTCGCCGAGATGCTCCACGGCCGCCTCGCGGCCCTGGACCGCAAGGTCTGCACCAACTGCCACACCGGGGATTTCTGCGTCGCCTGCCACAGCGTGCTGCCCCGCAGCCACATCCCGCTGCGGACGTTCGTCCGCGACGAGGGCGGCGCTCATGCCGTACTCGCCATCCTGAACCTCCGGAGCTGCTATACCTGCCACACCCACGAGCCGACCTGCTCGCGCTGTCACCGGCGGGAGCTGCGCTGACATGGCTGCGGCGAGCCTCTTGACTTTTGTCGCCGGTCCGCTCGACACTGCTGCGGAGACCGGGTTCGCATCGTGGTCCCACCAAGGCGGTTGACACGGAAAGGCTGAGGATGGGCGCGCTCAGACGGAGACTGGCACGGCGCGGCCGCCTGTGGCTGCCCGCGGGCGTGCTGGTCTTCTCCCTCCTGATATTCGCGAGCGGGGACCGCGAACCGACCCCGTTTTCTTCCGGCCCGTTGCTCCCGCCCGCGCACGCGGGCATCAAAGTCTTCAGGAAGAACACCTGCGAGAACTCGGGCTGCCACCGCGGGCTCAAGATCGTCGAGCAGATCCACCCCTTCGGCGCGGTTCGCTGCGCCGAGTGCCACGGCGGCGACGACACCCAGGCCGACAAGGAGCGGGCCCACGTGCCCCGCCCCGCCAACTTCGGTGAGTTCCCCCTGACCACCGGCACCCACACCACCGATGCCGCCCCCAAAGAGAAGCGCGGGCCGCGGATGTACCGGCAGGACGACCCCACCAACAGCGACCACCGCGACCCGGCGCTCCTCGCCTACCGGCGCTTCCGCAATCCCGGCGACCTCCTGGTGGCTCAGCAGTCGTGCGGGCCGAGCGGCTGCCACGGCGAGATCGTCGAGCGCGTGACGCGCTCGCTCCACGCCACCGTCGCGGGCCTGATGAGCGGGATCTACTTCGCCAACGGCCATCCCGGCGCCAGCGAGGGGCGGGTGACGGATTTCGTGGGGAACGCCACCGACAAGCGGGATGGCGACAAGGTCGCGAAGCTCGCCATCCTCCTCCCCCGCGGCGAGCCCATCGTCGATCCCAACTTCGACCCGAGCATCCCGGGGACGATCCCGGCCATCACGAAGGAGGTCCCGCGGAACGACCAGGAGATCCGCGCCGGGAAGAAGAGCAACAGCCTGGGCATGGCCACCTTCTACATCCAGACCGACTGCGGCCGCTGCCACCTCTACACGTCAGGGTCGAAGGCCCCGGGCGACTACCGCCCCACCGGCTGCACGGCCTGCCACGTGGTGTACAAGAGCGAGGGGTTCAGCGAGAGCTTCGACCAGACGATCCCGAAGAACGAGACCGACCATCCTGTCAAGCACAAGATCGTCCGGTTCACCCCCATCGAGCAGTGCGCCCACTGTCACAACCGGGGCGCCCGCCATACCCAGCGCTTCCTCGGTTTCCGCGAGCGGCCGCAGGGGGACAACGCGCTGCCGCAGTTCAGGATCCTGAACGAGCACAACGAGAACAACCGGGTGGATGACTTCACAATCGGTGGCCGCAAGGGCGGCTTTTATCCCAGCGCGCCAAGGTACTTCAAGCCCGGCGATCTCCTCTTCGGTCGCTCTTACGACCCGAGCCGATTGGGCTCGGATATCGTCAAGGGGTTCCCAACACAAAGCATCTGGCGGCGCGACATCCGCGTGTCCACGCAGCAGGCACCGCGAAACCCGTTCTTCATCGTGGACGAGAACACCGCCAACGACTTCGACGAGACGCCGCCCGACATCCACGCCGAGCGCGGCATGGCGTGCGTGGACTGCCACACCAAGCGGGAGATGCACGGCGACGGCCACATCTACACCGACCGGTTCCACAAGACCGAGATCCAGTGCGAGTCGTGTCACGGGAGCGCCTTCGAGGTGAGCAACCTCAAGACCCGGTTCGGCAACCCGGTCCGCGGGCTCTTCCGGGACGGCGAGGGCCGGGTCTTCCTCCGGCTCAACACCACCGGTGAGGTCCGGCCCGTCGTGCAGATCAAGGAGGTCATCGACAGCGGGCGGAATCCTAACGCGCAGGGGCCCTCGCACGTGCTCCACGGCCGGCTCGAGTGCTACACCTGCCACGCGAAGTGGCACGACCAGTGCAACTCGTGCCACATGATCACCGACTATACGTCCTCCGACTCCGGAGGCTTCTTCCAGCGGAGCTACATGGACAACGAGGTGCGGAACGCCACCCAGGGCCAGCCGCGCTTCGTGACGACGTTCGACCAGCTCATCCTGGGCATCAACGCCAAGGGCCGGATCCAGAACTACCACACGGGCGGCCAGGCCACCCTCTTCGCCAACAAGGTGGCGGGAGGCGGTGGCGCCGAGGCGAACCTCTCTGAGGGCAACTTCCTCGAGTTCAGCCGCTGCTCCGGCGGGAGCAACGACCGAGGCCTCTGCGAGAACGACAGCGACTGTCCGGGGGGGAGCTGCCCCGCCCTGAGCTGCGCCGGCGGACCCCGGAGCGGCCGGAGCGCCGAGGCGGAGGGGCAATGCAAGCAGTGCACGGCGGGGACGCGCGTGGGCCAGAGCTGCTCGCTCGACGTTGACTGCGGCACCGGGGGCAAGTGCGAGGGCGGCACGTTGAGCCGGGTCTGCTTCGGCGGCGCCAACGACGGGCAAGCGTGCCTCTTCGATCCCAAGAACCCCACCGACAACCCCGACTGCCCCAGCGGGAGCTGTGGCGTGCGGATGTTCAACTTCGCTTTCACGACCATCGAGAACGGCCGGCACCTTCCGTCCCTGATGATGAACCCCCTGTTCCCCCACACGGTGCGCAAGATCCCGCGCAACTGCGACAGCTGTCACCCGACGCCCGGGTTCCAGGACACGCTCAACATCGAGCAGGTGGCCAAGGCCATCGGCCTCGGCACCGGAAAGAGCCGGGTCCTGGACCCAAGCGCGCCCAACGGTTTCCGCGACATCCGGATCTCGCGCAGGGTGCGGATCTTCACCAACGGAAAGGGCGACCTCTCGATCGCTCCGGAGGACCTCTCGTCCTCGAACCCCGCCACCGGCCTCTCCCTCAAGAACGGCGACGAGGTCCTCGTGGATACCGACCGCTTCGTCAACCTCGAGCTCGAGGTCCAAGGGGGCCAGATCAAGGTGCGCAAGCTCACCCAGGTGAAACCCACGACCCACGTGGGTACCAGCTCGCTGGACATCAGCGCCATCGAGAAGATCCTCAACAACCCCCAGGTCCCACAGATCCCGTCCCAACCCGGGCCCTGAGATGAGCGGCACACCCCACGCTCGACGGTGGCTCGCGCTGGCTGCAGCCGTGGCCGCGGTCCTGGCGGTCGCCGGCGCGTGGGCAGGCCCGCCGCGAGGCCAGGGGGAGACTCGCGTGCTCGCCGAGGTGGACGGGGACGCCATCACCGCCGACGCCGTCGATAAAGCGCTCGGCGACCGGCTGTATCGACTGAAGCAGGAGATCTACCAGCTCCAGCGCCAGACGCTGGACAAGCTCATCGAAGACAAGCTCCTCGAGCGGGAGGCCGCGCGGCGCGGCATCCCGGTCCAGCGGCTGCTCGAGACCGAAGTCAAGGCGAGAGTCCGCGTGACGGATCAGGAGCTGGACGCCTTCTATCGGGAGCGCAAGCACTCGGTCCAGGCGCCGGAGGCGGCGGCCAGGGAAGCGTTCAGGCGCTATCTGGAGCAAGCGAAGGAGGCCGAGCTGACGCGGCGACTCGTGGAGGAGCTGAGAACCAGGGTTCGCGTCCGCGTGCACCTGGAGCCTCCGACCCCGATCGCGTCAGACTATCTGGTCGTCCCCGGGGCCGCCGCCAGGGGGCCGAAGCACGCGCCGGTGACGATCGTCGAGTTCTCGGACTTCCAGTGCCCGTTCTGCGCCAGAGCGCAGGTCGTCCTGCAACAGGTGCTCGAGGCGTACCCGAAGGAAGTCAGGCGCGTCTACCGCCATTTCCCCCTCGAGCGGAATCCCCACGCGAGGCTCGCCGCCGAGGCGGCGGAGTGCGCCGGCGAGCAGGGAAGGTTCTGGGACTACCACGCGCGGGTCTTCGCCAGCGCGCCCCAGCTCGGCCCGGAAAAGCTCGGGTCCCTGGCGGAGGAGCTGCGCCTGGACGTGCGGGCTTTCAGGGCGTGTCTCGACGGTGGGAAGACGGCGGCGCGAGTGGCCGAGGACCTCGCCGACGCGAAAGAGGCCGGCGTCACGGGGACGCCGACCTTCTTCATCAACGGCCGGCTGCTGGAGGGCGCTCAGCCCTTCGCCAGCTTCAAGCGGGTCATCGACCAGGAGCTGGCGCTCCGGGCCTGGCCCAGCAGCGGTGCCCGGTGAGCACGCCCCCGATTACTTGAAACCCGCCTGGAACGCCTTCAGCTCCGCGGCGAACTGCTTCGCGTCGAACTTCTTCGGATCCTCGATGTCACCGAAGAGCTTGTCGAGCACGCCCTGCAGCGCCTTGTCCGACTTCTCGCCGGGTGACTTCGAGTAGGTGGTGTAGAGCCGGTCGAGCGCCATGGCGGCCTGCTCGGCGCCGCGGATCCCGACCGCCGAGATACTCTCCCCGTCGCCCGCGATGCTCCGGATGAGCGCCTGGGTCCCCGCCTTGTCGAACTCCCGGGTCGCGATCCTCGCGGCCAGCTGGCCCACCGTCTTGGCCGCCTGGCCCGCGGTGGCAGCGATCTTCGCGCGGTCTCCGGCGCCCTTGCCGAGGAGGTCGGCCAGGGTCCCCAGGTCCTGAGCCAGCGCCTTCTGCGCGTCCGGCGCGACGAGGCCGAGCAGGTGGCGGAAGACCGCGGCGTGGCCGCGCCCCTTCTGCCAGGCCTCGGCGAGCAGCTTCTCCGGGGCGTTCTTGCCGGCACGGTCCGCGAGCTGCTTCATCGCCTCGCGGAGCGAGATCGCCTGGCCCGTCGCCCAGGCGCGGGTCCCGAACCAGGTCCCCTTGTCCCGCCAGTGCGGCGGCATCGAGGCGCTGAAGGTGTCCAGCTCGAAGGCGAGGAGGTCCGGGTGGCCGGCGGTCACCAACTCGTGGTCGATGGCGAGGTGACAGGACACGCACTTGTCGGCCCGGAGGAGCAGGTCCTTGGTGTCGTACATCCCCACCTTCACCGACTGCTCGTGGGTCCAGCCCTTCTCCGCGTGGGGCTCCAGCCACTTCTCCGCGGGGCCGTGGCAGCCATCGCAGTGAACGCCCTCGCTGATGTCGAACTTGGGGCCTCTCAGCTCCTTCTTGACGTTGACCGCGTGGCAGTCCAGGCACCGGTCGCTGGTCTCGGCTTTAGCAATTTTCAGATTCCCGGCGATCTTGGAGGGGCGGACGCCCGACTTCAGCTTCTCGTTGGTGAGCGTGGCGAAGGCCTTGGCGTGCTTGTCCTTCTGGAACCAGACCACGTTCTCGTTGAGCTTCGGGTAATCGGCCTTCGGCTTCGTGCTCCCGTGGCAGTTGGACGCCCCGCACGAGGCGGCGCCGGTGTACTTGTAGGCCTCCTTCGCCTGGGCGTGGGCGATGCTCACCCAGGCGGCGCCGGGCAGGAGCGACCCCGCGACGAACACCGCGACGGCCGCAGCGGACAGCGCGACACCCCGACAAGCGGCGAGCTGCAACATGAGTGACCCCCTTCTCGCGGCGAGACTCCTTCGAATCGCCTCACTCCCGGCCGGGACGCCGGAGCCTCGGCGCGGGCGCTTCCTCTTCCTTTTCTTCCTTCTTCAGCTCCTCACGGGGCGGGCGCGGCGGAGCCGGAGGCTCGTCGCTGACCGCGTAGAGCTGGCCGCCCCGCAGGTAGAGCCGCTGCATCTCGGCCAGGTTGAACGGCCGGGAGCCCAGCCGATTGAACACGGCGATCTGGTTGCCGCCCTCGTCCACGGCGCGGTCCCGGTCGGTGCCTTTGGAGACGGCCAGAGCGGGCCCCCGGGTCGGGTAGGTGGCGATCAGGCGCGGGCCCGGCCGCGGGCTGAACCCGAAATTGCCGGGCGTGTCGCGCGGGGAGGTCAGCTGGATCACCCGAAGGCCGTTCTTGCCGTCGGCAACGTAGGCGAACAGGCTCGAGTTGGTCATGCCCACTTTCACGTCGCGGGCGTCGTTGATGGCGCCGTCGGCGGTATAGAGCTGGTCCAGAACCGGCCGCTCGGGTCGTTCGATATCGATGATCGCAAGCCCCTGAGCGCCGGCCGCCACGTAGGCGTAGGTTCGCGCCAGGTAGAGCCCGCGGGCGTCGCTCAGCCGGACCACCGCCCCGGGGAGCAGACGCGGGCGCTCGGGGAAGGTGACGTCCGCGACCTTCAGCCCCTCCGCATCGGTGACGAACGCGTAGCGGAACTGCACGGCGACCGCCCGGGGTTTCACAATGGCCGGCGGACCCACCTCGGCCACGACCCTGGGCTTCAGGGGATCGTCGATGCTGACGACGACCAGCCCCCGGTCGGCGAGGACGTAGGCGTAGGTCCCCGCGATGGTGAGGTTGACGGCCCCGTTCAGGATCCCGCCCGGGTTGAAGGTGACCGCGCGCTCCAGGAAGTTGTTCGTCGGGTCGCCGTCCAGGAGCGTCGCGACCCCGGGACGGTTGCGGCTTCCGGCACGGTTGCCGATGACGACCAGCCCCTCCTCGCGGTCGGTCACGTAGAGGTAGGCGTAGAGCGGGTGGATCGGCTGCTCCTGGTTCTCGGGGCGGCGCGATCGGGTCGGGTCCACGGCCAGGGTCGTGGGCGACGCGACCGCCGTTGCGTACCTGGTCCGCACGTAGAAGCGCTGCCCGAGCGGGGAGACGGGCGCCGTGACGATCCGCTCGGAGAAGCCCTTCTGGTCGACCTGGGCCACGTCGTAGGCGCGGAACCCGCCGGGCCCGTTCGCGGTGTAGAGGTACTCGCCGCGGAGCTGGATGCTGAGGATCTCGTCGCGCCCGAACAGGCCGAGGACATCCCGGCCGCGGTGGTGGACGCTCTCCTTCAGGACGCTCCCGCGCTCCTTGTGCTTCCCGTAGCCGGTCGGGTAGGCCACCTCGTGCAGGTAGCTGCCGATCACCGCCTGGGGCTCCTCCCGCTCGGTAACGGCGACGGCCTCGAACCCGTGCCCGCCCTCGGCGACGTAGACGTAGCGCCCCAGGAAGTTGTAGAAGTTCGTCCCCTGCATCAGCGCCTGCGCCATCCAGGCGTTGTTGTCGTTCTTCGCCGCGACGTGGCAGTCGGTGCACATCTTGGTCTCGGTGGCGCGGACGGTGTGGGGCACGAACGGGCTGAACGCGTGGCCGGCGAAGCCCTCGGCCGAGACCGTCTGCTGCTGCGCGTAGACCCATTCGCGGTTCGCGTTCTGGGAGCCGACCAGCACCGCGCAGGCTGAGCGGACGGGCGCGACCCGATTCCCTGTGACCGTCCCGTCGACGCCCAGCATGAAGACGTCGTCGCGCAGCGTCTGGAAGTTGTACGGCGTCCAGTTCCGCAGCACGTCCCCCTCGTTGTGGAGGAGCGGCTTGCGCTCGTTGGCCTTCATCGGCAGGTGGCAGCCGAAGCAGCTCGTCACCCACGCGGTGTGGCAGGAGAAGCACGTCATCCGGGCGTTGGCATGGGCCAGCTCCTGCTCCGTGTCCGGCACGTCGCCCCAGGTCTTGCCGTCCTTGCGGAGCGTCTTGGCCAGGCGCGAGCGCAGGCTCTCGCCGGGGTGGGCCTTCGCCCACTCCGAGTTGGGGTTGACGGTGTCGGCCGTCTGGACGACCTCCCACTCGAGGTCCTTGGTCACCATGGACCGCTGGATCAGCTTGTCGCCGCGCCAGACGAAGCGCCGCTGGCCGAAGGGCGTCTGGAGCTGGGCCAGCTCGGTCCCTCCCTTCGGCGCCGCGGGCCCGGATGTCTTGAGCGTGGTCCGCTGCTGCATGGTCCCGTGGCAGTCGATGCAGTCGATCTCGATCGCGTTGCGCGTCTCGCCGTAGAGCTTGCCGTTGCCGTGGACGTCCTGCTTGAAGTGGCAGTCCGCGCAGTGCATCCCTTTCTCGAGGTGGATGTCCTTCAAGTGGACCGCCTTCTTGAAGCGCTCCGGGTCGTCGTGGGCAACGACGCTCCCCTTGGCGTCGAGCAGGTTCCCCTTCCGGTCCTGCTTGTAGACGCCGCGGAAGACCCAGCCGTGGCCGTGGAAGTCCGCGAACTGGGTCCGCTTGAGCTTCGGGTTGAGGTCAACGACGTTGGCGAGAAACTCGGGATCGGACCAGAGACCGCGCAGCGCCGAGCCCTCGGGGTTGGCGCGCTGGATCGCGTCGACCTGCCACGCCGCGAGCCGGCGCTCCGTCGGCGGATACATCAGCTCGCCGTCGGTCTCATTGTCCCACCACGTGTAGCCGAAGTAGCTCTGGGTCACCGTGGTCCCCGGGTGGTGGTGGCACACGACGCACTGACTCGACGGGATGGAGTTGGTGAAGACATGCTTGATCGGGTGGCCGGACTCGCCCTTGGGGATCGTCGGGTCCGCCGTGTCGCTCCGACCCAGGTTCCCGAACCTCGCGAACGGTCCGGAGTGGACCGGGGACCGGTCGTTGGCGTAGATCACGTGGCAAGCGGAGCAGCCGCTCGAGCGGTAGTCGCCCGGATGGTCGTTGGTCCCCAGGAACGAGAGCGCGGGGTCGAAGAGCCGCGTCTTTTGTAGGTTCAGCCACACCGGGTCGGTCCGGTTGAGCGTGCCGAGCCCGCGCGCGCTGAGCCGGTTGGCGGGACGGCCCGGGTCCTCGTCGAGCGTCGGAACCCCGAGCTCCAGGGGGCGGCGCTGGCCCCGCTCGAACACGCGCAGGATGTTGCCCGGCTGGGTGATCTCGAACCGGGGCAGCGGATCGAGGTAGGGGAGGACGCCCTTCTTCGCCGTCTCCTCCGGCGTTGGGAGCGGCACGGTCACCGCGCGCTGGGGGGCGCCTTCGGGACCGTAGCTCTCGCCGAAGCGCGGCTGCTTGATCGGGTAGCCTCCGTTGTTGTAGAGCGCCGCGGCCCAGAGCATGGGACCCGTCGTCATCATGCTCTTCTCGACCTGGGACACCTCGGCCGGATGGCACCCCTCGGGCCCGCAGGTCCGCCGCGCCACGCGGAGGTCACCCGGGTTCACGAACTGGAGGAACTCGAGACTCTCGCGGTTGAGCAGCGTGTAGGACCGGACCGGGTTGGCCGAGCTCCTCCAGGCGTCGGGGAAGCGCGGCTCGACATGGGCCTGCTTCTTCACCTCGTCGTACTCGCGGGAGTCCTTGGCCGCGCCCGCCGGGAGGCGGACGTCGACGCGGCCGCCGTGGCAGTCGATGCACCCGAGCTTCACCGTGGTCGCCATGTGCATGGACGGGGAGTCGGTCTTGGTGTGGCAGGTGACACACCCGGCGCTCTTCCGATCGGCGTCGGCCTGGGTCTGCTTGCTGAGGGGCGGGCCTTCGGTGGCGGGCGCCGCCGCGGGCCGGGGGACCACCTGCCGTCCGGGCTCAGGACCCGGGGACATCGTGCAGGCTGCGACCAGTGCGGCAACCGCGCCGATCACCACCAGCGCCGTCCACAGCGCCCGCGCCGTCGTGTGTCCGCCCAGCCGCGCCATCGTCGCTCCTGCCCTCGGGCTCGATCAGTAGGTGAACGTGACGGCCAGGAAGGCCGAGTACAGGTGATCGAACGGGTCGTTCTTGACGACCTGCAACCCGCCCGCCCCGAACTCCAATGTGTCAAACGTGTACACGTCTTTCAAGCCCCCACCGATCGTCAGCGCCGAAGCCCCCGCCGTGATGGTCACGTTCTCGTTCAGGAACGGCCGGTACCGGAACCCGAGGCTGTAATCGAACCCGATATCGTGGCGGATGTCCGGCTGGAAGAGCAGGAGTTCGAGCGGCGCGGTCCGGTGAAACCGGAGGAAGTTCAGGTTGAGCGACGCCTTGAGCTTGGGGGTCAGCTCGACGTCGCTCCCGACGTTGAACAGGAAGAGGCCCGGGTTGACGAAGTTCGGCTGCCCCTCGATCTTGCTGCCCCGGAGACTCGGGAGCAGGCTGTTGCGGCCCACCAGCTCGAGCCCGGTCCCCGTCAGCGGGAGCCCCTGGCGGAGCCAGTAGCTGAATCCCCCGCCGGCGAAGTTGGGGTTGTCGAAGATCGAGTCGAAGCCGCGGCCCCGGTCGTCGAGCGGCTTGGAGTCACCGGAGGCCCAGAAGAAGGACGCCTTGGGCCTCAGCCAGTCCAGATCCACCGACAGCTCCAGGGCGGCCATCTGCGCGTTGATGTCCAGCGGCTGGCCGGCGATCTGGTTGAACGTGTCGCGGCCGAGCGCCTGGTAGAACGCGTGCGTGAGGTTCAGCGGCCCGATGTGGCCGTCGCCCGTCCAGCCCAGGTACGCCACGTCCACGGTGTTCGGCCGGGTCCGCCGCACGAACCCGACGGCGGCGGGCCGGACGAGGAAGCCGTTCTCGTCGAAGTGGACCCCGCCGCTGTCGTGGAGGTAGTGGAAGCTCAGCTGGGCCGTGTACCCGAGCCACAGGAAGTCCTGCCTGAAGTAGTTCAGGATCGCGAGGTGCTGGCCCCGGGTGTCGAAGAGCCGGTTGAGCCCGCTGTTGGTGTCCTTTTCCAGCGGGCGGAAGTAGGCCGCGTTGAACTGGTTCTGGTTCGACTGGAGGTCGCCGAAGAGCCGGAAGCCGAGCGTGTTGTCACTGAAGATGAAGCCGCGGAAGTCGCTGGTGAAGCCCTGGATGCCGAAGCGGCTTGAGACGAAATCATAGTTGGGGCTCAGGTCGCCCAGGTGGTACTCGACGAACAGCTCCTGGAACGTGCTGTGGACCTCCTTCCGCGTCGTCCCTTCGCGGACATCGATGTTCACGACCCCGGTTTCCTGCACGTCCAGGAAGTTGAGGTTGAAGACCGGCGTGATCCTGAACTCCCAATCTCGCGGCTTGAACGCGGTGTCCCCCTTGAACACCTCGAGCGACAGGATGAAGTTCTGGTTGACGAAGCGTTGGTCCCCGGACCCGAAGAACTCGGCGCTGTCGGGGTCCTCGGCGCTCACGTTACTGGGGAGCGGGATGCGTCGCAGCTCGAACAGGGTGTCGCTGATCGCCGACAGGCTCAGGAAGATGTGCTGGCCGAGGACCGGGAAGTCGCCCTTGAGGACGTTCTGGTTGTAGGGATCCCACCAGCGCCCCTCGACGTACGGCGCCTCGATGCGGCGCTCGTACCGCTTCCACTCGGGAAACCCGATGCGCCAGCGGTCCTCCAGGGGGACGAACTCGGGGCTCGTCTGCGTGGCGCGCGGACGGAGGAGGGAGCGCCCGGCAAATCCCACGGGCGGCTCGACCGGCGGCTGAACGAACGGCTGGGGGGCGGGCTTCTCCTGCGGTGCCTCCTCCTTCGGCTCCTCCGCGCCCGGCCGCCGGAGGCGCTGGGCCAACCAGGACGGCGCCGCGCCCGACGGGGACGCGGCACCCCACGGGACGGGTCCTGCCCTCAACTGACTCGCTACCGGAGGATCCAGCGGCTCCGCCGAGCTCGTGCCGGGGCTCGTACAGAGGATCAGCGCGGTGAACACAGCTCCCCAGCGTCGCTCGACAGTCGTGATCAGTTCCTCCCCCGCCGTCAGGGGTTCACCGCTGGGCCCGGAGATCCTACCGCGCATCCCTATAACACGGTGAGCACGACGCTGTCAAAGCGAACCGGGGAGCCGACAGCCGCCGACGGACTCCCGGGCTCGCGAGCCCAATCAGCGATTGACAGAGAGCAGACGCTGACGCTATGTTGACTCCCGTTCGATACCATCGAGTCCTGAGGTGCCAGGGGCGCGGCCAGTGATCATCGAGGAGCTTCGGGCGATCCAAGACACCCATGGCTATCTGCCCGCAGCCGAGCTGCGGGCTCTGGCCGAGCGAACCCAGACCCCGCTCTATCACCTCCAGGGATTGGCCAGCTTTTACCCCCACTTCCGGCTTGCCCCGCCGCCCGCCATCGACCTCCGCGTGTGCGCCGACCTCTCCTGCCACCTCAACGGCGCCGACGATCTCCGGAGCGCCGTGGAAGCCCGCGTCGCCCGGCTCGGCCCTAGCGGCGTGGCGATCCGGGAGGTCTCGTGCCTGGGCCAGTGCGACTGCGCCCCGGCCGCGTCCGTCAACGACGCCATCGTCGCGCGGCTCACCTCCGCCTCCCTCTACTCGCACGTCGAGGCCGCCGCCGCAGGACGGCGCTTTCCGCACCCTGAGGTGCAACGGCCGGAGGCTCCGCTGCGGATCGATCCGTACGCGGGAGGCCAGCGCTATGAGGCGCTGCGAAAGCTACTCGCGAGCCGCGACGCCGCCGGGACCCTCGCCGCGCTGAAGGAGAGCGGCCTGCGCGGGCTGGGCGGGGCAGGGTTTCCGACCGGTCTCAAGTGGGAGATCGTCCGGAACGCGCCGGGGGACGCGAAGTACGTCGTGTGCAACGCCGACGAGAGCGAGCCGGGCACGATCAAGGATCGGTTCATCATGGAGCATATCCCCCACCTTGTCATCGAAGGGATGGTCCTCGCCGGCGTCGTGACGGGGGCGCGGACGGGCATCATCTACATCCGCCACGAGTACGAGGCCCAGCGGGTGATCCTGGAGCAGGAGCTCGAGCAGTGCCAGCGCGCGGGGCTCGTCGGCCGGGACCTCCTGGGCTCCGGCGTGAGCTTCGACCTCTCGATCTTCGTGAGCCCCGGCGGCTACATCTGCGGGGAGGAGTCGGCGCTCCTCGAGGCCCTGGAGGACCGGCGCGCCGAGCCCCGCAACAAGCCGCCGTTCCCGGGCACTCACGGGCTCTACAACAAGCCGACGGTCATCAACAACGTCGAGACCTTCGCCTTCGTCCCGCCGATCCTCCTGAAGGGCGTGGAGTGGTTCAAGGCGGAGGGCCGGTCCGGGGCTCCCGGCCTCAAGTTCGTCGGCGTGAGCGGCCACGTCGCCCGCCCCGGCGTCTACGAGATCCCGATGGGCACCCCGACCCGCGAGCTCATCTTCGATCGCGCCGGGGGCGTCTCGGGCGGCCGCCGCCTCAAGGCCTTCGCACCCTCCGGGCCGTCGTCCGGGTTCCTCCCGCCTGCCATGCTCGACGTCCCGCTCGATTTCAAGTCGCTCGCCGACGCGGGCTCCATGCTGGGCTCGGGAGCGATCGTCGTCTGCGCCGAGGGAACGTGCATGCTGGACATGGCGCTGAACGCCGTGCGCTTCTTCAAGAACGAGTCGTGCGGCAAGTGCGTGCCGTGCCGGGTCGGTTCCGCCAAGATGGTGGACATCCTGACCGACATCAGCCGGGGGCGTGGCCGGCGCGAGGACCTGGACTTGATCGGCGAGCTGTCCGAGGCGCTCGCCCTCACGTCGATCTGCGGCCTCGGCCAGGTGGCGCCCAACCCGATCGGCTCGGTCCTCACCCACTTCCGGGACGAGGTCGAGGAGCACCTCGCCCGGAGGCGTTGCCCTTCGGGCGTCTGCGCCATGGCCTGACGGGGAGGCGCCTCCCAGACGGCGCGAGCGTATGAGACACCCTGTGTCAACCGGCGCGTTTTCATTGGGCCATCGCACGCTCCTTCGAGCGCTGGCTTCGCCAGCGCAACCCTTGGGGGGAGGTATCGGAAGGGGCGGGTACCCGCGCCGAAGGCGTGGGTGGCCTCCCTCCGAGCGTGTATGAGCGCGGAGCAGCAGGTCGAGCTTATCATCGACGGCAAGGCGGCGATCGTGCCCACGCGCACGACGATCTATGATGCCGCCCGAGGGCTCGGGATCGACATCCCCACCCTCTGTCACGCCCCGCACATGAACCCGGTGGGGGTCTGCCGCGTGTGCTCCGTCGAGGTGCAGGGCGCCCGGGTGCTCGCCGCTTCCTGCATCCGCCAGGTCGAGAACGGGATGATCGTGCTGACCGACACGGAGCGGGCCCGGCGGGCGCGCCGCACGCTCCTGGAGATCCTCCTCGCGGACCACCCGGCGCCGTGCGCGCGGCAGCAGGCCACCGGAGACTGTGAGCTGGAACTCCTGGCCGCCCGGGAAGGCCTGCGCGAGCCCCGGTTCTCCCGGTACCGCTCCCCACGGGGCGCCGACGCCTCGTCGCTCATCATCAGCGTCGATCACACCGCGTGTATCCTGTGCGACCGGTGCATCCGCGGCTGCGCGGACATCAAGCACAACTTCGTCATCGGGCGCACGGGCAAGGGCTATGCCGCCGGCATCGCTTTCGACGCCGACCTGCCGATGGGGCAGTCCTCGTGCGTGTCGTGCGGCGAGTGCATGGTCTCCTGCCCCACCGGCGCGCTCACCAACAAGAAGGTCCTGGACGTGGAGCTGCCCCAGGGCGAGGAGATGGAACCGGACCAGCTCCTGGCGTTCCCGATCTTCCAGGGGGTGTCGGGGACGTTCCTCGATCTGAACCGGGGCGCCGTCCTCCGCCGGAAGTTCCAGCCCGGCGAGATCATCTGTCGCGAAGGCGAGTTCGGCTCCACGGCCTTCTACATCCTCCGGGGCAAGGTGGACGTCTTCATCTCCGCGCCGATGGCCCACGTCAAGAGCGGGGGCCGGCGATCGAAGGGCGGCGTGTCGAACTTCTTCCAGCGCCTCACGAGCCTCGTCGGGAGCCGGGACGACCCCCGGGACCAGCCCCCGCGTCGCTGGATCCCGATCGACGCGCCCGTGGACCTCGAGTACGACAACCCGGTGGCCCACCTTCAGGCGGGCGACCTCTTCGGCGAGATGACCTGCATGAGCTTCTACCCGCGCTCGGCAACGGTCCGGGCCGCCGAGGAGACCGAGCTGCTGGAAATGCTGCGGAACGTCCTGCACATGCTCCAGAAGAGCAAGCACTTCCGGGCGCAGCTCGATCGGGCATACCGCGAGCGGGCGCTGGACACGCATCTCCGCAGCGTGCCCATCTTCGCTGGCCTGACCGACGAGTTCCTCGCGCGCCTGCGCGACCAAGTCGAGCTGCTCCGCTTCGACCCCGGCCAGGTGATCTTCCGCCAGGGCGACCCTGCGATCAGCTTCTACCTGATCCGCACCGGGTTTGTGAAGGTCACCCAGGCCTTCCCCGGCGGCGAGCTAGTCGTGTCGTACCTGGGACGCGGCTACTACTTCGGCGAGATAGGCCTGCTCGGCGAAGGCGTCCGCACCGCGACGTGTAGCGCCCTGGACCACGTCGAGGTGGTCCGCATTCGCGCCGAGGACTTCCACGCGATGCTCGAGCGGTTCCCGGACATTCGGCGGAGCCTCACCGAAATTGCCCGGGCCCGCCTCGACGCCGACGCGAAGCGGCTCGAGACGGTCACCACCGTTCAGCTCGACGACTTCCTCAACAAGGGGCTCATGGAGGCGCAGAGCCTCCTCCTGATCGACCTCGAGCGCTGCACGCGGTGCGACCTGTGCGTGCGGGCCTGCGCCGCAGCGCACGACGGGATCACGCGGCTCCTCCGCGACGGCCTGCGCTTCGACAAGTACCTCGTCGCGACCTCCTGCTACTCCTGCCGCGATCCGCTCTGCATGGTGGGCTGCCCGGTGGGCTCGATCCGCCGGCGCGACTCCCTGGAGATCATGATCGAGGACTGGTGCATCGGCTGCGGCTTGTGCGCCCAGCAGTGCCCCTACGGCAACATCAACCTCCACGCGTTCAGCGTGGAGGTTGACGACCCCGAGCGACCGGGCCGCAGGAAGGCCGTGGTCAAGGAGAAGGCCACTACCTGCGACCTGAGCCGGGAGTACGCCGAGCCCGCCTGCGTGAACGCCTGCCCCCACGAGGCGGCGCTGCGGGTGGAGCCGGTGAAGTTCTTCGCTGAGAAGCTGGGACCGGGAGCTCGGTGAGGAGCGAAGAGGGCTTTCATGATCCTTGACGCGACCCACACCCGCTGGCTCGTGATCTGCCTCGTCATCCTGGCCGGGGCGACGATCGCGTACGTCCCCTATCATCAGGCCTCGGTCAACGGACCGAGCGGCGGGAGCTGGCCGGGCCTGGCCTACGGCATCGCCGGGTTCGCGCTGATGGTGTACGCGGGCGTGCTGGGGGCCCGGCGGAAGGTGCCGACGTGGCGGCTCGGGAGGGGCTCGACCTGGATGCGGGGGCACATCTGGTTCGGGCTACTGAGCCTGCCGCTCGTCCTCTTCCACAGCGGCTTCGAGTTCGGCGGGGCGCTGACCCAGGTGCTGATGTGGCTGTTCATCGCGGTCGTCGCGAGCGGGATCTTCGGCCTGCTCGTGCAGCAGTTCCTCCCGCGGGTGATGATGGTCCAGGTTCCGCTGGAGACGATCTACGAGGAGATCGACTCGGTCGTCCTCCAGCTCCAGGCCGAGGCCGACGAGGTGGCCGCGGCGGTATGCGGCCCGCTGCCGGTCACGGCACCGGGCGCGCCCCTCGCGCGACGGGGCGGCGGCGGGCTTCACGCGGGCCAGGTCACGCCGCGACCGACCCCCCGCCCGCGGCCGCCATCCGCGGGACCCGCGGCCGGGAGCGCGCTCCTGAAGGACGCTTATCTGCGGGACATCCGTGCCTTCCTCGACAGGAAGCTGCCCCGCGACGGGCGTCTCGCGACACCGGTCAAGACGACCGTGCTGTTCCAGCACCTCCGGACCGCGCTCCCGCCCTCGCTCCACGAGACGGTGAACGAGCTGGAGGCGATCTGCGAGGAGCGACGGCAGCTCGCGCAGCAGAAGCGCCTGCACCACTGGCTGCACGGCTGGCTCCTCGTCCACGTGCCGCTCTCGATGGCGCTGCTGCTCCTCTCGGCGGTGCACGCCGTGACCGCGCTCAGGTACTAGCCGGGGAGGCCCGATGCTGCGCCGGTACACGGCCAAGATCCGCGCCAAGCGCATCGAGCTGCACTACTTCAAGCAGCTCCATCGGTTCCGCCGCCTGAAGCTCATCCTGACCGTCGGCGCGCCGGCCCTCGCCGCCGGCTGGCTGCTCGTGCTGGCCGCGCGCGGTGACCAGACGATCTACACGAGCGGGCCGGTCTCGACGGCGCACGCCATGTTCGGCCTCCAGTGCGGCCAGTGCCACGCCCCGGCCCAGGCAGCGAACCAGGCGGGCCCGGCCCGCCGGGGCTTCTGGCTCCGCGTCTCCGAGCAGGCGTGCCTCACGTGCCACGACGCCCCCGTCCACCACGCCAACGAAATCTTCACGCCCGGGTGCAACACCTGCCACGTGGAGCACGAGGGGCACGTGGTGCTCGCGTCGATGAGCGACCGCCACTGCACCCGGTGTCACGCCGATCTCAAGACCAGGGACGCGGCGACCGGCTACGAGCGGAGCATCCGGAGCTTCCACGCCGGCCACCCTGAGTTCGCCGTCACCGTGAAGGACAAGACCCGCCTGCTCCGCGTCAGGCTCGACGACGCAGCCCGGCTCAAGGACACGGCCCAGATGAAGCTCAACCACCAGAAGCACCTCAAGGCCGGGCTCAAGGGCGTCGACGAGCTGAAGGCCCGGAAGGGCACGAAGGGGCTGAGCGCGACGCCGGCGGGGCTCCAGCTCGCCTGCAGCTACTGCCATCAGCCGGACGCGCGGCAGGCTTACCTCGCGCCGATCCGCTACGCGCTCCACTGCGGGCCGGCCTGTCACCCGCTCGACTTCGACGCGCGTCTTCCCGGCGCGGAGGTGCCCCACGACAGGCCGCTGATCACCCGCGCCTTCCTGCGCGAGGCGTTCACGTCGGCGTTCGAGCAGTGCCAGCCCCTTCAGAAGGCGGAAGGTGGGGGCGGGGATCGCGCCACCGAGGAGTTGAAGACGCGCTGCCAGGAGCTGGGGCTGATCAAGGGGGCGGAGGAAGCGGAGCGGCCGCGGGGCCGGGTCGGCCGGCGCGAGGAGCCTGAGGAGGTGGCCTCACCCCAACAATGGGTCGCCGCGCAGATCCAGAGCGCGGAGGCGACTCTCTTCAAGCAGAAGTGCGAGTTCTGCCACACGCTGACCTCCGCGCCCGAGAAGCTCCCCGAGGTGGCGCTCCCGGCGATCCCCGTGCGCTGGCTCTCCCACAGCCGCTTCGACCACGGCATCCACCGGGTGCTGGCATGCGCCGAGTGCCACAGGGCGGCGCAGAGTACGGCGACCACCGACGTGCTGCTACCGTCCATTGCGACCTGTCGCGAATGCCACCGCGCCGGCGGCGGGACGCGCTCCGGCTGCGTCGAGTGCCACCTCTACCACGACAAGACGCGGGAGCGTGACCTGAACGGGCCGTTCACGATCCGCGAACTGGCGACCGGCGCGCCTCAGCCTGCTGCGGCCAGACCGCCACGGTCGGGCAGCTAGGGGGGCCTCCAACAGATTGGACCTAACCGAACGGGTAAGCCCTAGCGTGCCGCGCCAAATAACGAGCCGGGTACCCACCGAAGGTGGGTGCAGGACGCAGGGAGGAGGCCACCGGAGGCGTACGCGGTTGTACGTTGAGGATGGCCGCGGGCACCGCCCGAAGGGTGGTCGGAGGACGAAGTAAGGCGAAGTTAGTTGGCACGGCACTAGAGGAGGACCGATGAGCGAGTCGAGGTGTCGGGCATCGAAGGCAGTGCGTGCGGGCTGCGTCGGGCTGCTGTTCGCCGTGCTCGGCGGCGGCGCGGGAGGACGCGCCGAGGCCGCCGCCTTCCTCACCGCGAGCGACGTCACCGCGATCATCCGCCGGGCGGCCGAGGCGCTCGACGCCACGACCATGGTCATCGCGGTGACCGACCGCGAAGGAACCCCGCTGGGGCTCTTCTTCAAACCCGACGCCCCCCTCCTCGGTGCGGCGGTCGGGAACTTTGGACAACCGGTGCACGCCTTCGAGTTGGCCATCGCCCTAGCCCGCACGGGAGCCTTCTTCAGCAACAACCAGGCGCCCCTCTCCTCACGAACGGTCCGCTTCATCAGCGGGATCCACTTCCCGCCGGGGATCCGGAACAAGGCAAACGCCGCCCTCTACGGGATCGAGAACACGAACCGGGGGTGCTCGCTGAACACGACCTTCAATCCGGGAAAGGAGATCAGCCCTGCCCGATCGCTCCTCGGGATCAATGACGGGCTCCCCTGCAACAGCTCCGACACGCGGGGGTGCGGGCTCGGGATCGCCACCGGCAAGGCCGACCTCTTCGACAGCGACCCGGAGGCCGTCAACGGCGGAGGCGTCCCGATCTTCAAGGACGGCGAGGTCGTCGGCGGGATCGGGGTCGCCGGCGTCGCGTCGGACCTGGCCGAGTTCGCGGCCTTCGTCGGGAGCGTCCCCGACTCGCGGTTCGGGCCGAGGGTACCGTCGCCGGGCGTGATCTTCCTCGACGGGATCGCGCTGCCGTTCGTCAACCAGACGCGGCAGCCACCGGGCACCGGCCCCGGCGTGTTCAGCGGAACGCTCCTGGGGCTGCTGGACAGCCCGCGCGGCGCGGCGGGCGTCGCCGACGGTTGGCTCGTGGGCCCGACCGGCAGCTCCGAGCTCACCGCGGCGGAGGTAGAGCAGATCGTCAACCAGGCTGTCGCGATCGCCAACCGGGCCCGCGCGGCGATCCGCCTCCCCCTCGGCAGCACGACCCGGATGGTGATCGCGGTCACGGACCTCCAGGGACGGATCCTCGGACTCTTCCGCATGCCCGACGCGACCATCTTCAGCATCGACGTCTCCGTCGCGAAGGCGCGGAACGTGATCTACTTCAGCGGCCAGAGCCGGACGGCCGAGGACCTGCCGGGCGTGCCGATCGGGACCGCGGTCACCAACCGCACGATCAGCTTCGGGGCCCAGCCCCTCTATCCGCCCGGCATCGACGGGACCGCCCCCGGCCCGTTCTTCCAGCTCTACCTGAACGACGTCACCGCGCCGTGCAGGCAGGGGAGCCAGGCCGCCAACCTGAACCAGAGCGGCATCGTGTTCTTCCCCGGCAGCATGCCGCTCTACAGGGCGGGGCAGCTCGTGGGCGGGCTGGGCGTCAGCGGCGACGGGGTGGAGCAGGACGATGTGGTCTCCGCGGCCGGCGCCACGGGGTTTGCGCCCCCGCTCCGGATCCGGGCCAACCGGGTCTTCGTCGGCGGCATCCGGTTGCCCCTCCTGAAGTTCAACCGGAACCCGTTCGCACGGTAGCGGCGCAAATCCGACGCATGTGGGCCGTCGGTCCCCAGGAGAGCGTCGAAGCCGGGGTTGGGGGAGACGCTGGTGCCCGAGGGTGAGGAGGCCACGCTCTCGCTCCTGGCCGCGCGGGCCCTCGAGTACGTCCGCGACGGCACGGCCGTCGGGCTCGGCTCGGGCCGCGCCGCGACTGCCTTCGTGCGCGCGCTCGCGGCGCGGGTCCGCGAGGGGCTGCGCGTCCAGTGCGTGCCGACCTCGGAGGCCACGGCGCGCCTGGCCCGGGAGCTCCGGCTGCCGTTCGTGGGGCTCGACGAGGCCGTCCTGGATGTTACAGTGGACGGCGCCGACGAGGTGGACCCCCAACTCAACCTGATCAAGGGATACGGGGGGGCGTTGGTCCGGGAGCGGATCGTGGCGGCTGCGTCCCGGCGCCAGATCATCCTGGTTGGCGCCGAGAAGCTGGTGGCAACCCTGGGCACGCGGGGAAAGCTACCGGTAGAGATGATCCCGTTCGCCGAGCCGCTGTGCCGGCGGCGGTTGCAGGCCCTCGGCTACCGACCTGAGCTCAGGCGGGAGGGCGGGCGTCCGTTCGTCAGCGACAACGGCAATCTGATCCTCGACTGCGGCACCGGGCCCCTCGCCGACCCGGCCGTCGCCGAGCACACGATCCGCGCGATCCCGGGGGTCGTGGACACGGGGCTCTTCCTCGGGACCGCCCACGCGGTGCTCGTCGCGGAGGGGGGGAAGATTCGGGAGCTGACGCGAAAGGAGACATGAGGGCCATGGACCCGAAGGCAGTGGACATTCGAGCACTCCAGACGCAGGCCCGGCGCATCCGCAGGCTAGTCATCGAGATGCTCACCGCGGCCGGCTCAGGCCACCCGGGCGGGAGCCTGTCGGCGGCCGACATCGTGACCTGCCTCTACTTCGCGGTGATGCGCCACCGGCCGTCTGAGCCGTTGTGGGAGGACCGCGACCGGTTCATCCTGTCCAAGGGCCACGCCTGTCCGGTCCTCTACGCGACCCTCGCCGAGGCGGGCTACATCACCCACGACCTCCTCACGTCGCTCCGCCGCTTCGGGAGCCCCTTGCAGGGGCACCCGGACCGGCGGAAGCTCGGGCTCGTCGAGGCCTCGACCGGCTCGCTCGGCATCGGCCTGTCCATGGGGATAGGCCTGGCGCTGGCGGCACGCCTGCGCGCCAGCCCGTCACGGACCTATATCCTGCTCGGCGACGGCGAGTGCGAGGAAGGGCAAATCTGGGAGGCGGCCATGTACGCCCCCCATGTGAAGCTCGGCAACCTCTGCGCGATCGTGGACTACAACCGGCTCCAGCTCGACGCCAGCGTCGAGGAGATCACCGATCTGGAACCGCTGGCCGACAAGTGGCGTGCGTTCAAGTGGAACACTATCGAGATCGACGGTCACAACTACGAGCAGATCCTGCGCGCCTTCGCCGACGCGGCCCGGGTCCAGGACCGGCCGACGATGATCGTGGCCTCGACGGTCAAGGGCAAGGGAGTCTCCTACATGGAGAACCAGCTCAAGTACCACGGCAGTGTCCCGGACAAGCCCGAGGAGATCGCGCGGGCGCTGCAGGAGATCGGCCCGGAGGTGAAGCCGTGATCCGGCGCTGGCCGTCCCCGATGGAGCTCGGCCTCGCGACCCGCGAGGCCTACGGACGCACCCTGGCCGAGCTGGGCGAGGAGAACCCCCGGATCGTGGTCCTGGACGCCGACCTGTCCAAGTCCACGTACACCGCGCTGTTCGGCAAGAAGTTCAAGGACCGGTTCTTCGACGTGGGCATCGCCGAGGCGAACCTCTGCTCGATCGCCGCCGGCCTCGCCGCGGGTGGGTTGATCCCCTTCGCTTCGAGCTTCGCCTCCTTCCTCCTCTGCAAGGGGTACGAGCAGCTCCGCATCTGCTGCGCCTACATGGAGTTCAACGTGAACTTCGTGGGGAGCCACGGCGGCATCTCCCTCGGCGAGGACGGCCCCTCGCAGATGAGCATCGAGGACATCACCCTGGCCTGCTGCCTGCCCGGCTTCACGGTGGCGGTGCCCGCCGACGAGGTCGCGACAGCGGCGCTCGTGCGCGCGGCCGCGGAGCACTACGGCCCGGTCTACCTCCGGGTCGGACGCCCGCGGGCTCTCCGGATCTACGCCCCCGGCGAGCGCTTCTCTTTCGGCCGTGCGAAGACCCTTTCCGACGGGGATGACGTCACCGTCATCGCCAACGGCCTCATGGTGGCCGTCGCCTGCCAGGCTGCGGAACTGGCCGAGCGTAAGGGAATCCACGCGCGGGTGATCGACTGCCACACGGCCAAACCGCTCGACGAGGCGACCGTCGGGTTGGCCGCCGAGGAAACCGGGGCCATCGTCGTGGCCGAAGAGCACCTGGCGCGGCCGGGGCTGGGGAGCCTGGTGGCCCAGGCCGCCGCCCGGCGCCGGCCCGTCCCTATGGAGTTCGTCGGCCTGCCGGACGCCTTCGCCGAGTCCGGCAGTGCGGAGGAGCTGTTCCGGGCCTACGGCCTCACGGCCGCGGACATCCTCGGGGCCATCGACCGCGTCCTGGCCCGCAAGGGCAAGGGCGCTGCGGTAACGGCCCGCTAGGGGGAGGGAGGCGAACATGGCGCTGATTGACCTCCGTCAGTACGGCCAGAGCGTCTGGTACGACTTCATGAGCCGTCACCTCCTCGCCTCGGGCGAGCTTCTACGCCTCATCGCTCGGGACGGGCTGGCCGGCGTGACCTCCAACCCCACCATCCTCGAGCAGGCGGTGAACAAGACGGACGCCTACGACGAGGAGATCGCCCTCATCGCACGCCGCCGGATGCCTACCGGCGAGATCTACACCCGCGTCGTCACCGAGGACATCGCCGAGGCCGCCGACATCCTCCACACCGTCTACGAGGCGACCCAGACCGGCGACGGCTACGTGAGCCTCGAGGTCTCGCCCACCCTGGCTCACGACGCCGACGGCACGGTGGCCGAGGCGCTGGCCCTCTGGAAGCGCCTCAAGCGCGCCAACGTCATGATCAAGGTGCCGGGGACCGCGGCGGGCTTCACCGCCGTCCGACGCCTCATCGCCGAGGGGGTGAACGTCAACATCACCCTGCTTTTCTCCCAGGCCGACTACGAGGCGGCGGCACGGGCGTACATCGACGGCCTCAAGGATCGTCTGGCGAAGGGCGGCGACATCAAAAGGGTCGCCTCCGTCGCCAGCTTCTTTGTGAGCCGCATCGATACGGCGGTGGACAAGGAGCTCGACCGGCTCTCGGCGGCGGCCCGCGAGCCCGAGACCAAGCAGCGGCTCGACGCCCTCAAGGGCAAGGCGGCCATCGCCAACGCCAAGCTGGCTTACCAGCGGTTCCAGGATATCTTCACCAGCGAAGAGTTCCGCGCGCTGGAGGCGCAGGGGGCTCGGCGCCAGCGCCCGCTCTGGGCGTCCACGGGAACCAAGAACCCCAAGTACAGCGACGTCCTCTACATCGAGGAGCTGGTGGGCCCGGACACGGTCAACACCATGCCCCCCGGCGCGCTGGCTGCCTTCCGTGACCACGGCCGGGCCCGCCCGACGATCGAGCAGGACGTGGCCGGCGCGCGTCGGGTCTTCGCCGAGCTCGGGGCCGTGGGCGTGGACATGAACGCCATCTACGGCCGGCTCAAGACCGAAGGGCTCCAGGCCTTCGAGGACTCCTTCGACGCTCTCATGCTGGGCATCGACACCAAGCGCAAGGCCGCGCTCCTCAGGGCGGGCTACGAGATCGCCGGGGCCAAGCTGGGGCGGGAGCTGGACCGCTACAACGTCGAGCTCCAGCTCGCCGGCTTCGTCGAGGGGGTGTGGGCCAAGCGGCCCGACCTCTGGTCCGAGGATCCGGCGGAGCAGAAGCGGATCGCCAACCGCCTTGGCTGGCTCGAGTCTCCAGAGCTCATGGCCAAGAACTTGGCCCGGCTCAAGCGCTTCGCCGGCGGCGTGCGGGCGGACGGAATCCGGCACGTCGTGCTCCTCGGCATGGGAGGCTCGAGCCTCGCCCCTGAGGTGATGCGCGCCGTCCTGGGCGTGGAGCGGGGCTTCCCCGCCTTCACCATGCTCGACTCGACCGATCCGGGCGCCGTGCGCGCGGTCGAGCGGAGCGTGCCGATGCGGGAAACGCTCTTCATCGTCGCGAGCAAGTCCGGGACCACCGTCGAGCCGAACGCCCTCGCCGCCCACTTCAAGTCGTGCCTCGAGGCGGCCGGCGTGGCGCAGCCCGCCCGGCACCTGGTCGCCATCACCGACGAGGGGACCGCACTCCACGAGCAGGCCCTGCACGACGGCTACCGCGAGGTCTTCGTCAACCCGGCGGACATCGGCGGCCGCTACTCCGCCCTCTCGTTCTTCGGGATGGTGCCCGCCGCCCTCATGGGGATCGATGTCTCGGCGCTGCTGGCCTGGGGGCGGGGCATGGCCCTCCTCTGCGGGCCGACCGGCGCAATCGCCCAGAACCCGGGTGTGGCCCTCGGGATCGCCATGGGGAGCGCGGCGCGCGCCGGGCGCGACAAGCTCACGCTCATCACCGGCCCGCGCCTGCGCCCGTTCGGCCTCTGGATCGAGCAGCTCATCGCCGAATCCACGGGCAAGCGGGGCACGGGCATCGTGCCGGTGGCGGGCGAGCCCCTCGGGCCGCCCGAGGTATATGGCAACGACCGGCTCTTCGTCCGCCTGCGCCTGCACGGGGGCGACGTGGACGAGCACGAGCGCGACGGCAAGGTGGAGCGGCTGCGCGCGGCCGGTCATCCCATCGTGAACATCCGCCTGGTCAACGCTATGGCCATCGGCGCCGAGTTCGTCCGCTGGGAGATCGCCACCGCCACCGCGGGGGCGATCCTCGGCATCAACCCGTTCGACGAGCCCAACGTCCAGCAGGCCAAGGACGCGACCAAGGCCCTCCTCGCCCGCCATGCCGCCGAGGGGCGGCTCCCGATCGCGCCGGCCCAGCTCACCGTGGACGGGACCAGCCTCACCTTCGACCGGGTCGTCATCGACAAGCTCGGGGATCTGGCCACCGATCCCGGCCGGGCGCTCCGCGCCTTCCTGGACCTGGCGAACCCCGGCGATTACCTGGGCCTCCTGGCCTACCTGCCGCTGGACCCGGGCCTGGAGGAGCGGCTCGGCCGGCTCCGCACGGCGATCCGCGACCGTAAACGGGTCGCCACGATGTTAGGCTTTGGGCCACGCTACCTCCACTCCACCGGGCAGCTCCACAAGGGCGGCGCCAACTCCGGGGTCTTCATCCTGTTCACGGCCGATCGCAAAGAGGACGTGGCGATCCCCGGCGAGAGGTTCTCGTTCGGCGTGCTCGAGCTGGCCCAGGCCCTGGGGGACTTTATGTCCCTGGAGGCGACAGGGCGTCGGGCGCTCCGGATCAACCTGCCGGCGCCCGACCCGGCGGCCCTGGACCGGGCTTGCCGCCTGCTCGAAGCAGCGCTTGGAAGCTAGCCGATAGCAGTTCGAGCCGAGGGGCGTCGGCCATGCCGTGAGGCAGGCCCGCCACGAGGCGAGGCCGGATAAGGAGAACGAACAATGCAACTGGGCATGATCGGGCTGGGTCGCATGGGCGCCAACATGGTGCGCCGGCTGATGCGCGGCGGCCACGCGTGCGCCGTCTTCGACATGAGCCGGAAGAGCGTCGAGCAGCTGGCGAGCGAGGGCGCCGTCGGGACTGCATCGCTCGACGAGTTCGCCCGCAAGTTGACCAAGCCACGCGTGGCCTGGATCATGGTGCCCGCGGGCGACCCCACCGAGCAGACGGTCGTGGCGCTGGCCGAGCGAATGGAGGCGGGCGACATCATCATCGATGGGGGGAACTCGTACTTCAAGGACGATGTGCGCCGCGCCAAGGCGCTGAAGCCGAAGGGCATCCACTACGTGGACGTGGGGACGAGCGGCGGCATCTGGGGGCTCGAGCGGGGCTACTGCCTGATGATCGGCGGTCCCAGGGAGGCGGTCCAGCACCTCGACCCGATCTTCAAGACGCTCGCGCCGGGACGGGGGACTACCCCGCGCACACCCGGACGCGAGCGCCTCGGCGGCACCGCCGAAGAGGGGTACCTCCACTGCGGCCCGGTCGGCGCCGGCCACTTCGTCAAGATGGTGCACAACGGCATCGAGTACGGCCTCATGCAGGCCTACGCGGAGGGTTTCGACATCTTCCGCAACGCCAACTCCAAGGAGCTCTCGGAGGATCACCGCTACGACCTCAACGCCGCGGACATCGCCGAGGTCTGGCGGCGCGGCAGCGTGGTGATCTCGTGGCTCCTCGACCTCACGGCAGCCGCGCTGGTCGAAAACCCGACGCTCGCGAGCTACACTGGCTTTGTCCAGGATTCCGGCGAGGGGCGCTGGACGGTGATGGCGGCGGTCGAAGAGGCGGTGCCCGCCGACGTGCTCTCGGCCTCTCTCTACACGCGGTTCCGTTCGCGGCAGGAGCACACGTTCGCCGAGAAGATCCTGTCGGCGATGCGCCACAAGTTCGGCGGCCACATCGAGCGCCCGAGCGGGGGCTAAATAGCTGTGCGTAAGCGCATTATCGGACTTTGCTTCACGATGGCGGCGCTTGGCTGTGCCTACCCAGTGTATTCTCCCTCTCCTTCGCCGCAACAATCCGAAGACACCCGGCCCCACGTGATCTTTAAACTGGTCACTACGGTTCCAACTGACGTAAACGTTTCTGGCGACCAAAGAATTGAAGAGGAGCTCCAGATCTTCGACAAGAATGGCACGCGCATCGGGCGGGCCAGACTGAGCCCCTACGGCACGTACGAGCTCTTCGACGCCCAGAGCCGCCGAGTCGGCGAGGGGCGGCCGTCGAGCATCACCGATACGATCCGGTTCTTCGACAAGGACGGCCGACCGATGTTCGAGATCAGGAAGGACGAGCGCTTTAGGATACCGGAGCGCTGATTACTTTCGCACCGGAAAGTAATTGGCCCGAGTCAATCGCGACGAGGTGACCCATGGCGGAGACGACGGTTCAGAACCCTCTCACCGGCGGCTTGGCGAAGACACTGATCCCGCAGCCGTGCAGTCTGGTCATCTTCGGGGGCGGCGGCGATCTCACCCGTCGAAAACTCCTCCCGGCTGTCTACAACCTCGCCCTGGACGGTGTGCTGCCCGCCACCTTCGCGGTCACGGGCTTCTCGCGCCTCGACCTTGACGACCTGGGCTTCAGGAATCTGGCCCGTGAGGGCGTCCAGAAGTTCTCGCGTCAGCCCCTGGACCCGGGCCGGTGGCCCGACTTCGAGCGGACCCTCTTCTACCTCACCGGCTCCTTCGACGACCCCCAGACCTACGCCCAGCTCAAGGAGCGCCTGGAGAAGATCGAGGCCGAGCTGGCCATCCCGGGGAACCGGGTCTTCTACCTCGCCATCCCGCCCAGCTTCATCGAGACCTGCGTCCAGCAGCTCAAGGCGGCGGGCATGGTGATGCCGGCCGACGGGCCGGGCCCGTTCTCCCGGATCATCGTCGAGAAGCCGGTGGGGCGGGACCTGGACTCCGCTCGCCAGGTGAACGCGACCCTCGCCGCCGTCTTCGACGAGCGCCAGATCTTCCGCATCGACCACTACCTGGGGAAGGAGACGGTTCAGAACCTCCTCGTCCTCCGCTTCGCCAACAGCATCTTCGAGCCGCTCTGGAACCAGAAGTACGTCGACCACGTGCAGATCACCGTGGCGGAGCAGGAGGGGGTGGGGATCCGCGCGAGCTACTACGAGGAGGCCGGGGCGCTGCGCGACATGGTGCAGAACCACATCCTGCAACTGGTGTGCCTGACCGCCATGGAGCCTCCGTGGGCCCTGGACGCCGACGTCGTCCGCGACGCGAAGCTCGAGATCCTCCGCGCGCTGCGGCCGATCGCGGGCCAGGACGTGGACCGCTACGTGGTGAGGGCCCAGTACGGCACGGGCTACATCCACGGGCAGGACGTCCCCGGGTACCGGCGGGAGGAAGGGGTGCGGCCCGACTCCACTAGCGAGACCTACGTCGCGCTCAAGCTCTTCATCGACAACTGGCGCTGGGCCGGCGTGCCGTTCTACATCCGGACGGGCAAGCGCATGCCCAAGCGCGCGACCGAGATCGCCATCCAGTTCAAGGACGTCCCGCAGATCCTCTTCAACGCCGACCCGTCCAACCCGCTCGACCCGAACGTCCTGGCGATCCGCATCCAGCCCGAGGAGGGGATGTCGCTCCGGATCTCCTCCAAGCTCCCCGGCCCCAAGGCGCGCGTCTACCCGGTGAAGATGGACTTCCGCTATGGCTCCACCTTCGGCGAGGCGTCGCCCGAAGCCTACGAGCGGCTGCTCCTCGATGTCATGGCCGGTGACGCGACCCTCTTCATGCGGCGCGATGCCGTCGAGGCCTCGTGGGCCTGGGTGACCAACATCCTGGACTTCTGGCAGAGCTCGGGAGCCCGGTGGCTGCCCGAGTATCCGGCCGGGACGTGGGGCCCGCTCGAGTCCGACAGGCTCGTCCAGGGAGACAATCGCTGGTGGAGGACTTTGTGATCCCTCGGAGGGGGGCTTCGCCCCCCTTCCGAACCTTCCCCCAGGTAGGGTTGCGCGGGCAAAGCCCGCGCTCGGAGCGCTTCGGCCAGGAGCGCGCGGACGGGCGGCCGGTATTGCCTGTTTCGCTCATGCGTCAAAGCGCGGCGGCGACGGCGTCGCCGACCGCGGCCGTCGAGGCGCTCCCGCCGAGGTCGGGCGTGAGCACACGCCCCGCGGCGAGCACCGCGGCCACGGCCGCCTCGATCCGCCGCGCCGCGGCCTCGGCGTCGCCGTCGCCCGTGCGGCGGCCGAGCCAGTCGAGCATGAGCGCGGCCGAGAGGATCGTCGCGAGCGGGTTGGCCACCCCCTTTCCCGCGATGTCGGGGGCGGTTCCGTGGGAGGGCTGGAAGAGGCCGTAGTGGTCGCCGACGTCCCCCGAGGGCGCGAGGCCGAGCCCCCCGACGGTCGCGGCCGCGAGGTCCGAGAGGATGTCCCCGAACATGTTCTCGGCGACGATCACGTCGTACCGGGACGGGGCCTGGACGAGGTACATGGTCATCGCGTCGATGTAGGCGTGCTCGGCCTGCACCTCCGAGTAGTCCGCGGCCACCTCGTCGAACACCTCGCGGAAGAACGCGTAGCTCTTGAGCACGTTCGACTTGTCCACGCACGTGACCCGGCGCTGGCCGTCGCGGGGGGCGCCGGCGCGCCGCCGCGCGAGGTCGAAGGCCTGGCGACAGATCCGGGCGGTGCCGGCGCGCGTGACGACCAGGGTGTCGGTCACGACCTGGTTCCCGACGCGCACGCCCGCGCCGCGGGAGGCGTAGAGGCCCTCGGTGTTCTCGCGGACGATCACGTAGTCCACGCGCTCGTCCGCGGCGAGCCGGAGCGGGCTCCGCACTCCGGGGTAGAGCTTGATGGGACGCAGGCCGACGTAGAGGTCGAGGAGCACGCGGAGGGTGAGCTGGGGGGCGACCTCGGTCCCGTCCGGGAGGCGGACCTCGGGGAGGCCCGCGGCGCCGAAGAGGATCGCGTCGGCCGCCTGGCTGACCTCGAGCGTCTCGCGCGGGAGGTCCTCGCCGGTCCGCTGGTAGCACCCGGCGCCGGTCTCCGCGAGGTCCAAGTCGAGCGCGAGGCGCGCCGGCTCAGGTACCGCCCGGAGGACCTTCAGCGCCTCGGCGATGACTTCGGGGCCGATGCCGTCCCCTGCGAGCACCGCGATCCGGTAGCGCCCCACGGCTCAGGCCTGCCGGTGACGCGCCAGTTCCGCGGCGACCAGGATCGCTTCGATCATGCTCTCGGGGTTCGCCGTGCCCCGGCCGGCCCGGTCAAACGCGGTGCCGTGGTCCACCGAGACGCGGAGGATCGGCAGGCCCACCGTCACGTTCACCCCGCTCATCCCCGTCCACGCCTTGGTCGCGTCGTCGTAGCGGAAGCCGAGGGTCTTGACCGGCGTGTGCCCCTGGTCGTGGTACATCGCGACGACGCAGTCGACCTCGCCGCCGCGCGCGCGGCTCATGATCGTGTCGGCGGGCCAGGGGCCCGTCGCGTCGATCCCCTCGGCGTGCGCGTCCTCGATCGCGGGACCGATGGCAACCCGCTCCTCGTCGCCGAAGAGCCCGCCCTCGCCGGCGTGGGGGTTGAGCCCGCACACGGCGATGCGCGGGGCCCTGATCCCGAGGCGGCGCATCGCCTCGTGGCCGAGCCGGATCGTCCGGAGGACGCGGTCGCGCGTGACGAGATCAGGGACGCGGCGGAGCGCGACGTGCGTCGTGACGTGGATGACACGGAGCTCGCG
>JACQWB010000288.1 GCA_016209385.1 Candidatus Rokuibacteriota bacterium | reverse complement strand
GACCTGGGCGGCGCCGCCCGTCATGGGGGCGAGAAAGCCGATTTTGATCGGCCCCTTCTGAGCCCACGCCGGACCGACCGCCATGGCGGCCACCAGAACCAGCACTCCCAACACGACGATCAGCTTCTTGCCCATCCTTCCCTCCTCCTCGGTATCTTGGCCGTTGAACCCTAGTGCCGTTCCAACTAACTTCGCCTTACTGTGTCCTCGTCATGCTCGTTATTTGGCCCGGCACGCTGAACTTCTCCGTTCAGCTGCATGGAATTTGCCGGAGGTCATCTAGCCCATGCTGAAACTGCGCGTGAAGCGTGGCGACACGGTCGCCGTGATTGCCGGGAAGGAGCGCGGCAAGCGGGGGAAAGTGCTGCTGGTCTTCCCCGCGAAGGGGCGGGTGATCGTCGAGAAGCTGAACATGATCAAGCGCCACCAGCGCCCGACCCAGAAGCTCAGGCAGGGCGGGATCATCGAGCGGGAAGGCCCGATTCAGATTTCCAGCGTGATGGGGTCTGCCCCAAGTGCGACCGGCCCGCCCGGGTCGCGGTCGATGTCCTGGCGGACGGCCGGAAGCTCCGGGTCTGCCGGCGCTGCCGGGAGATGGTCGACAAGGGGTAGCGGGTAGGGGGGAGAGCGACGCGACATGGCGAAGACGGTCAAAGCCCAGGCGACGAAGCCGGCGCCCAAGCAGCGTCCGCCCGCTCCGGGGGAGCCCCCGGCTCCGCCGGCCCGCCCGAAGGGCAGCGGGCGGATTCCGCCGCGCCTCCGCGAGCACTACCGGAAGGTGGTGATTCCCTCGCTGATGAAGGAGCGCGGGTACACGAACCCGTTCCAGGTGCCGCGGCTCGAGAAGGTCGTGATCAACATGGGCGTCGGCGAGGCGAAGGACAACGTGAAGGTGCTCGAATCGAGCACCGCCGATCTCGCGGCCATCAGCGGCCAGAAGCCGGTGATCACGCGGGCGAAGAAGTCGATCGCCAACTTCAAGCTGCGGGCCGGGGTCCCGATCGGGGTCAAAGTCAGTCTTCGAGGGTCCCGGATGTACGAGTTCCTGGATCGGCTGATCAACGTGGCGCTCCCCCGCGTGCGCGACTTCAAGGGGATGCCGCCGACGGCCTTCGACGGGCGGGGTAACTACGCCATGGGTCTTCGGGAACAGGTGATCTTCCCCGAGATCGTGTACGACAAGATCGACAAGGTCCGCGGGATGGACGTGATCATCGTCACCACGGCCGCGACCGACGAAGAGGCGAAGGCCCTGCTCACGCAGCTGGGCATGCCGTTCCGCGAGTAGGAGGGAACAGAGGACCGCCATGGCGAAGACGGCGCTGATCATGAAGACCCAACGTCCGCCGAAGTTCACAGCGCGGGCCTACAACCGCTGCAAGCTGTGCGGGCGCCCGCGGGGGTACCTGAGGAAGTTCGAGATGTGTCGGATCTGCTTCCGGGAGCTGGCCCTGAAGGGCGAGGTCCCCGGTATCGTGAAAGCGAGCTGGTGAGATGCTGGTGGACCCGATCGCCGACATGCTGACGCGTATCCGCAACGCGTCCAACGCCGAGCACGAGAAGGTGGACATTCCGGCGTCGAAGCTGAAGGCCCGGATCGCCGAGATCCTCAAGGAGGAGGGGTTCGTCAAGAACTTCCGGCTCATCGAGGACAGCAAGCAGGGGATCCTGCGCGTGTACCTCGCGTACGGGAGCGGCAGCGAGAAGATGATCTCGGGCCTGGTTCGCGTCTCCACCCCGGGCCGGCGGGTGTACGTGAGCGCCGACAAGATCCCCTCGATCCTCGGAGGAATGGGGGTCGCCATCCTGTCGACCTCCAAGGGCGTCGTCACCGACCGCGAGTCTCGCAAGCTCGAGCTGGGCGGGGAAGTGCTCTGCTACGTCTGGTGAGGGGTCATGTCTAGGATTGGGCGAAAACCGATTCCGGTCCCGCACGGCGTGAAGGTCGTGATCGAAGGACGGACCGTGCGGGTGGAGGGGCCGAAGGGCAAGCTCGCTCACGCGGTCCCCGAGACCCTGACGGTCTCGCTCGAGGACGGTCGGCTGGGCGTCGCGCGCGCCTCCGACCATCGCAGCGTCCGGGCCCTCCACGGGCTCACCCGCTCGCTGCTCGCCAACATGGTGCAGGGAGTGAAGGAGGGGTTCGAAAAGAAGCTGGAGATCGTGGGGATCGGCTATCGCGCCCAGCTCCAGGGCGGGGCGCTTCAGCTCGCCCTGGGCTACTCGCATCCCGTCGTCTTTCCGCTCCCGGAGGGGATTCAGGCCGAGGTGGACAAGCAGACCGCCATTACCCTCCGCGGCGCAGACAAGCAGCTCGTCGGCCAGACGGCAGCGCGGCTTCGCGACTTGAGGAAGCCGGACCCGTACAAGGGGAAGGGGATCAAGTACGTGGGCGAGGTGATCCGCCGGAAGGTCGGCAAGAAGGCCGGCGCGAAGTAGCGGGACGTGGCAGTTCGAGCCGAGGGGCTTCGGACGAGCCGCAGGCGTGGCAGTTCGAGCCGAGGCGCTTCGGCGCAGGCAGCTTCATCGCCGGCGCCAGCGACGAGGCGAGGCCCGAGTAAGTAACATCGAGGCGAGGCACGAGACAGGGAGTGACCGGACGTGTTGATCAAGGATCGCCGGAAGGCACGGGAGGTCAGGCATCTCCGGATCCGGCGGCAGGTCGCGGGGACCGCGGCTCGACCGCGCCTCTCGGTGTTCCGAAGCCTGAAGCACATCTACGCCCAGCTCATCGACGACGAGGGCGGGCGGACGCTCGTCGCTGTCGGGAGCCTGTCGCCGGAGTTCAGAGCCAAGCTCAAGACGGGGGGCAACGTTGCGGCGGCGGCGCTGGTGGGCCAGCTCGTGTCCGAGAAGGCCAGGGCGGCTGGGATCGAGCAGGTCGTCTTCGACCGGGCGGGATACCAGTACCACGGGCGGGTCAAGGCCCTGGCGGAGGCGGCCCGCGCCGGAGGCTTGAAATTCTAGTGCGGCGTGAGGTCTGAGGGGAGAATTGGCTGAGGCGAAGATCGATCCGAGCGCGCTGGAGCTGAGCGACCGGGTGGTTTCCATCAACCGGGTCGCCAAAGTGGTCAAGGGCGGTCGGCGCTTCTCGTTCACGGCGCTGGTCGTCGTGGGCGACGGGAGGGGCCACGTCGGCGTCGGGCTCGGGAAGGCCCACGAGGTGCCCGAGGCGATCCGCAAGGCGGTGGAGCACGCCAAGAAGGAGCTGATTTTCGTCCCGCTCCGCGACACGACCATTCCCTGCCAGATCACGGGTCGCTTCGGCTCCGGGAGAGTCTTTCTCAAGCCGGCGGCCCAGGGCACCGGGGTCATCGCGGGCGGCGCGGTGCGCCCGGTCCTCGAGGCGGCCGGCGTCCAGGACATCCTGACCAAGACGCTCGGCTCCAACAACCCTCACAACGTGCTGAAGGCCACGCTCGACGCGCTACGCCGGATCAAGCGGCTTCAAGATACCTACGCGACCCGCAAGCGCGCCGCCCAGGAGGCCGGGGGGACGGAGGAGAAGGACGGTGGCAGGCAAGAAGCTTGAGGTCACGCTGATCCGCAGCCTGATCGGCCTCAGCCCCAAGCAGGAGGCGACGGTGCTCGCGCTCGGGCTCAGGCGGATCAGGCAGCACGTGGTCCACGACGATACCTCCACCATCCGGGCAATGATCTCACGGGTGCGACACTGCCTCAGGGTGAAAGAGATCGATCATGCGGCTTGACGAGCTGTCGCCAGCCCCGGGAGCGAAGCGGCGTCCCAAGCGCGTGGGTCGGGGTCCCGGGTCGGGCCACGGCAAGACGGCGGGGCGGGGCCACAAGGGGCAAAAGGCGCGGTCGGGCGGGGGCAAGGGCGCCGGGTTCGAGGGCGGCCAGATGCCGCTCTACCGTCGGCTCCCCAAGCGAGGCTTCACGCCTCGCCAGCGCACGGTGTACGCGGCGGTGAACCTGAAGGCCCTCGGTGTCTTCGCCGGCGGCGGGGTAGTGGACCCCGACAGCCTCGTGGCGGCCCGGCTCATCAAGAAGGCCGAACGCGACCGCGTGAAGATCCTCGGCGACGGTGAGCTGCCCCACGCCCTGACGGTCAGGGTCCACAAGGTCAGCGCCTCGGCCCGGGCCAAGATCGAGGCGGCCGGTGGCCGGGTGGAGGTCCTCTCGGCATGACCTTGCTCGGAGAGGGGCTCCGCCCCCCTTCCGAACCTTATACTATCTCGGACCCGGGAATGACATGACTACTATCCCCAACCCTGTGACGTGGGAGTTCACGGAGCTCGCTGGGCCGAGGACCCACCCGAACCGGTCCTGCAGGAGGACCTGGGGGAGACTGT
>JACQWB010000287.1 GCA_016209385.1 Candidatus Rokuibacteriota bacterium | reverse complement strand
TTCTCGACCGAGCCGATGGCCTGGAGCATCCGGAGGGCCGCCCGTTCGCGCCGCCGTGGTGGGGGCCGTAGAGGGCCGCCGCGCCGGCGGCGACGGCGCAGTACGGATCCCCCCGCGAGGAGCCGACGCTCCGGACGGCGTTCGTCGAGCAGTTCTGCTCGTGGTCCGCGTGGAGGATGAAGAGCACGTCCACTGCGCGCTCGAGCACGTGGTCCGGCTTGTACTTCACCTCCGTGGTCTTGAACAGCATGTTGAGGAAGTTGCCGGTATAGCTGAGGTCGTTGTCCGGATACGCATAGGGCATGCCGAGGCTATGCCGGTAGGCGAACGCCGCCAGCGTGGGCATCTTGGCGATCAGCCGGATGACCTGGAGTCGCCGGTTCTCGGCGTCGGTCAGGTGCTTCGCCTCCGGGTAGAAGGTCGAGAGCGCCGCGACGGCGGAGACCAGCATCCCCATGGGGTGAGCGTCGTGATGGAAGCTGTCCAAGAATTTTTTCAGATTTTCGTGGATCCAGGTGTGGTGCGTGATCTCCCAGGTCCAGTTCTCGAGCTGGGCCGCGGTCGGCAGCTCGCCGTGGATGAGCAGGTAGGCCACTTCCAGGTACATGGACTGCTCGGCGAGCTGCTCGATGGGATACCCACGGTAGCGGAGGACCCCCCGCTCGCCGTCGATGAAGGTGATCCAGCTCTTGCACGAGGCCGTGTTCATGAAGGCCGGGTCGTAAGAAAGGAGGCCGAAGTCGTCCGGGGCCACCTTGATCTGCCTCAGGTCCGTGGCGCGCACGGCGCCGTGCTCGACCGGGATCTCGTAGCGCCTACCGGTCCGGTTGTCTGTGATGGTGAGCGTCTGATCAGGCATGACTCATCCCTCCGTTCTCCCGAGCCTTCAAGAGGAGCACCGGCACCGGGGCAGCTCTCAACACTCGCTCGGCCACGCTCCCGAAGAAGAGACGACCGAGACCGGTGCGGCCGTGCGTGGTCATGGCGATCAGGTCTATCCCCTCGTCCCTGGCCGACTCCTGGATCACGTCGAGGGCTGCGCCGGTCCGTACCAGATGCCGAGCCCGGAGGCCCTTGCCCTGGAGGTCCTGGGCGACCTTGGCGAGGTAAGTGTCGGCGTCCGCCCGACGCAACTCGGTGATCTCTTCCAGCCGCGCGGCGGCCTCAGCGGTGGCGGTCCGATCGATCGGTTCCACAGCATGGAGGAGGACAATGGCCAGGTCAAGGGGGCCCGCGAGCGCTTCCACGATCCCGAGAATCTCCGCCGACAGTTCAGACAGGTCCAGCGGTACGAGGATCCTCGTGATTTTTCCGGCGAGCCAGGACGGCTGACCGCGGACGAGGAGGACCGGCGCCGGCGCCTGGCGGACCAGGCTTTCGGCGACGCTGCCAAGGAGCAGCCGGCTGAGCCCGCCCCGCCCGTGTGTGGTCATCGTGATGAGGTCCACGCGATTTCGTGCTGCCGCTTCTGCGATCGCGTGCTCGGGCTTAGCGAACCGGACACTCCAGCTGACCCGAGAGAGGCCACGAGCCCGAACCTCCTCGGCAATCCGTCTGAGGTACGCCTCGGCCTCTCCTGCTACCTTCGCTTCGGGCTCGAGGGCCTCGACGATGCGCGTGCGGACAGCCCGGAGCAGGACCAGTTCCGCCCCGTAGTCGCGGGCCAGCGCTTCGGCGACGGGAACGATCGCCTCCGAGAGCGCCGAGCCATCCAGCGGGACCAGGATTCGTTCCATGAGACCGCCTCCTTCTTCCTTTCCACCGGGAGCATCAAGGCCCAACGAGCCGAATGGAGAGCAAGGGGGGTGCCAGACGACAACCGCATGCCTATCAAGCGATTAGGCCCGACCGGCCCGGCGGCCGGTGGGGCAGTGACGCCCCAGCTGTCTCGGCTGTGGGACAGCACTGGCAGCGAGTCAAGCCAGACCCGCGGCGACGGGCTCCCGGCAGCACGCAAGCCGGTAGCGAGGGCAGTCTTCGCTACGCCGGGAGGTGCAGAACCGGATCAACTCGTCGCGCGAGGGAACCCGGACCCGCCCGTTGGGCAGCCGGCAGTAGACCGCGATCGGGAACGCCAGGAGGCGGACGGTCATGGCCGGCCTCAGGAACGGACACCCTTCGTGCTCGATCCTCCACGCTCCGCTCATGTCACCCCCCCGCCAAAGCCAGCAGACCCGGGCTCACAGCGCAGCCTCGCCGCGCTCCCCGGTGCGGATACGGACGGCGTCCTCCACGTCAGAGACGAAGATCTTGCCGTCGCCGATCGAGCCGGTCCACGCCGCCTTCCTGATGGCCTCGAGGGCGACGGCGAGGTGCTCATGGCCCAGCACGATCTCCACCTTGATCTTGGGGAGAAAGTCCACGGTGTACTCCGCGCCCCGGTAAAGCTCCGTGTGCCCCTTCTGGCGACCGAACCCACGCACCTCGGAGACCGTCATCCCGAGGAGCCCCGCGTCGGAGAGCGCCGCCTTCACGTCGTCCAGGCGGTACGGTTTGATGATGGCCTCGATCTTCTTCATGCGTTGCCTCCTCAGCGTCTGTCATCCGGAGCAAACTCCTCGTCAGGCCGTCGCCTGCTGCCGCCAGCTCCGGTATGAAGGGCAGTCGTGATAGTGGCCGCTCGCGCAGTATTTGGCCACTGTGTCGCGAGCGGGAACCCGTATTCGCCCCGATGGCAGTCGGCAGTAGACCCCCGTGGGGTACATCCAGATCTGATCGGCCATGACCGGCTTCAGAAAGGGACAGTTCGGCGCTCCGACCTTACCTGGCTTCTCCGGGGTGCCTCCTAACCTCAAACCGCACCTCCTTCGTGCTCCTGGGGAGAGCCTCTCGTTCCCGGAACGCCATGGAAGCTCTCCGTCGCGACGCCCGCCCAATCGGAGGGGGCCCGGGCGGGTACCCGGGCCGGAGGCCCGGGTGCGCCGAAGGCGTGGGTGTCCCCCTCCGAGGCCTCCCCCCAGGAATGGTGGTTCGAGCGTGGCGGGTTCGGCCATGCCGCGAGGCAGGCCACCCGCCGCGCGAGGCCCGAGTGAATTGCGCGGGCGAAGCCCGCGCTCGAAGGGCATTACTCCGACACCCGCTTAGGTGCCGCCACCGCCGCCTCCGATCCCGGCCTGAGCCCGGCCAGCTCCTGAAGCCTCCGCCAGTTGGCGAGCCGGTCCGCCTGCGCCGCCAGGAGCGCGGGTGAGGGGCGGCCGAGGGCATCGAACTGGCGGGCGAACCGCCCCTCCGTCCGGGCGAAGTTGATAAAGTCGATGGTCTCCCCGCTCCTGGGATGTCGCGCCCAGTCTTCCTTCGGATCGGGATTCCCCTGGAGCGAGAGCTGTTCGCGGATGCTCTCTCCCTTGCGCGGGTCGTAGACAAAAAGCGGAAAGGCGCGAGAATCCACCGCCAGGCTGGCCTGAGACGCGGCCCGGTCGTCCCCGACGCCGTGCTCGGGCTGGCAAGCGGTATAGGCGACGACGACAGCCGGCCCGGGGAAGCTGTTGGCGTCGAGGACCGCGCGGTAGAAGTGGTTGATGTGGGCGGGCGTCGTCTGGGCGACGAAGACCTCGGGGTGCATCAGGCAGAGGAGTCCCAGCTCCTTGCGCCGCTCGGCCTTACCCGCCAGGGCCGCGCCCACCGCCGCCATCTTGGCGTCTTGAGCGAGGAAAGATGCCGTTGAGACCTGGCCACCGGTGTTGGAGTAGACCTGGGTGTCCAGGACGAGGACCTTGATGTCCATGCCCGAGGCCAGCATCCGCGAGAGCGACTGAAAGCCGATGTCGTACATCGCCCCGTCGCCGCCGATCACCCAGAGGCGCTTGGCCTGCCAGCCCCGCTGGTCCCACTTGGCGCGCACCCCCATCGCGACCGCCGGCGCGTTCTCGAAGAGCGAGTTGGTCCACGGCACGAGGAAGGGGTTGTAGGGGTAGGTCGAGCAGTACACGGTATTGCACCCCGTGGCGGCGACGATGGCGAGGCCCTCCGGACCGTGGACGAATCCCGTCGCCGCCACCAGCATCCGGATAGCCGTCGCCTCGCCGCACCCCATGCATGAGCCGGCCCCGCCCACGTAGAGCAGCCCCGACTGCTCGGCCAGCATCATGTCGGCCAGCGCGCGCTCGTTGATGTACTCCCTCGGTGTCGGCCCGACCTGGCGAAAGAAGCTGAACGCCGTGCGATAGCGTGCCAGTGTCCCCTCGTCCTTCCTCACCATCCTGAGCGCGTGGTACCCCAGCTCGTCGCACACCTGGACGCACTCCGCGCACCCCTTGCACTTCGTCGGGTCCACGAAGATCCCGAACATCGCGCCTTCCCGCCCCTTCCGCGCCGGCACGTCGAAGTACTTCCGGGTCCTGACCCAGTGGGACGCCAGGCGCCGGCGTTCCGCTTCGGCGCCCGTGGTCGCGAGCTCGGCCTCCAGGCGGGAGCTAGGGATGGCCTTGGCCAGGATCGCGGTGTCGGGGCACTCTGTGACACAGCTCATACAGCCCACGCACTTGTCGGCGATGAACTCCGGGATCTGCGGGGAGAGGTAGGAAAAGTCCCTGAGGGCGGCTGTCCCCGGAGGGATGAGGCTCCGGGCGATCCCGACGTCCGCCGGCAGCTCCTGCGAGCCTATCCCCTTCTCGTAGGCACCGACGACTCGCGCGTTGAAGTCCTCGACATAGGCCTCCACGTCCAGGGCCAGGACTCCGGTCGGCAGGAGCCCGATCTCGTGGGACTCCTTGGCCGTCCCCGGTTCCTTCGTGCCGATGTCGGGCTCGACGGCGTCGGGCTCCAACGGGTCGACGAGCGGGTCGTGGCCCATGGCCGGCTCCTATGCGTGTGTCGGGGTAATGCCCTTCGAGCGCGGGCTTCGCCCGCGCAATTCACTCGGGCCTCGCGCGGCGGGTGGCCTGCCTCGCGGCATCGCCGAACCCGCCACGCTCGAACCACCATTCCTGGGGGAGGCCTCGGAGGGGGCCCGGGTACCCACGCCGCAGGCGTGGGTGTCCCCCTCCGATCGTCCTATGCGTGTTCCATGTTGTGCACCAGGTCCGTGACCGAGAGGATACCGATCGGGCGTTCCCGATCGCCCTCGGCCTCGGTCACGACCAGCCGGTGGATCTTCCGCTCGCGGATCAGCTCGATGGCCGCCTCCACCGAGCTGTCTGCCCTGACGCTGATGACCGGGGTCGACATCAGGTGCCGCGCCGTCATGCCCCGCCAGTGCGGCAGATACGGCTGGACGAAGACGGCGTTAACCAGGTCCGTGAGCGAGATCACCCCAACCGCGTACCCCGCCTGGTCCACCACGACCAGGGCGCTCACGTTATGGCGCTTCATGGTCTCCGCGACTTCGGCGACCGGCGCGTCCGGCCGGCAGGCGATCACCCCCGCGTGCATCCAGTCTCGAACGAGCCGTCTAGCCACGGATCCCTCCACTCCCCGCGAGCACCACCGGGGCCATCACGTGCGGCGGAATCTCGATGACCTCCGCGTACCCCCGGCGAACGGCCGTGAGATTCTCCTGCACCACCGCCTCCCCGCGTTTGCCGAAGAAGCGCCGGAGGGAGCGCTCCACGGCCTCGAAGACCTCGGCCTCCGTGAGCCCCCGCTGGCGGAGGAAGGGCGTCGCGCGGAGGAAGACGCCCAGGAGCACGATTCCCTGCATCCGCTGCTGAAGCTCCGGCCGCGACGCGACCTCGCGCGCGATCCGCACCGTGTCCAGGGCCAGCAGCCGGATGCGCCTCTCCGCGATCAGCCGCCGGGCGTGCTCGGGGATGTCGGCCCAGGTCGCCGCCGGGTCCGTCCGGGCGCTCTGGATGAAGAGCATCCCCCCCTCGGCGAGGCCGGCGAGCGGGTTCCCCAGGCGGAAGGCATTCACGTCGTTGAGCGGCACGAAGTCCACATGGGTCAGATCCGAGTGCGCCCGGATCGGACCGTCGGCGACGGTGAGGTAGTACGTCGTGGGGAGCCCCTTTTTCTCGGAGCCGTAGAGCGGATAGGCCTGGACCTTCAGATGGAAGAGGTCGCCCAGGATCGTCGCGATGACCCGGTTCGTCGCCACCGAGCCGAAGCCGCCGACCGAATGACCGCGCATGGAGAAGGCCCCCGGCGGCCGGATGTCGGGGTCCGCCTCCCGGGGGAGCGCGAGCGGGTGCCGGATGCCCAGGACGAAGAAGCGCGGAGCGCCGCGCCGGAGAGCGGCCACCGCGGCGACGAAGTCGCCCGGGCTGATGTCGCGGCTCCCAAGGCCTGCGGCCCCCGAGGCGATCAGGGGGACTTTCGCGATGGCGGGATAGTCTGGGGCGCCGGTAGCCGCATCAGCGAAGGCTGCCTTGATCTCAGCGGTCAGGGGGTTGGACTGGGCGGTGGGTACATCCACCCGCTCGATGATGGCCACGCCCTCCACGTCCTTGAGGGCCGACACGATCGCAGGGCCAGGAAAGGGACGGAACGCCGTGACGTGGAGCGCCCCCACCCGCCAGCCGCGCTCGGCCCGCATCCAGTCCACGGCCGCCATGGCTGTTTCCACGAGGCTTCCCATTCCGACGATGGCGTACTCGGCATCCTCCAGGCGGTACCCCTGCACGAGGTCGTAACGCCGGCCCGTCAGGTCACCGTAGCGCTCCATCACCCGCTGGAGGATCGCGGGCAGCCGGTCATAGAAGAAGCGCTGGGCGATCTTCCCCTTCATGTAGGCGTCCTGGTTCTGGACCACGCCGGACATGAT
>JACQWB010000286.1 GCA_016209385.1 Candidatus Rokuibacteriota bacterium | reverse complement strand
GGTTACCACTGTGATCCCTCGGGTGGAGAGATGGGCCGCGAGCGGCTGATCGCGGGTCAAATCCTCATCCCGGCTCACGAGGAAATGGGCTCCACCCATGAGCGCCGTTTCGATCACGGGGTTATCTTTGGGGTCTCGGCTGAGAACAATCTCCCCAGCGAGGGTCACCTCCTGGGCTCGGCTGACGATGTGCGCAAGATATTCCCAAAGGTCTTGGTCAGAGTATCCATATTTCTGCATCAGCCGCGGCTTCGAGAGCGCATGCGCCAGCTCTTCCATTAGCGGGGCCGAAATGACAACCTGGAACGCCCCGTCGATCCAGGCGTCAAGGAGTTTGGCGGGGAATCCGTGAGGGTTCAGGAACGCCGAGACCCAGACGTTCGTGTCCAGCACTACGGTTGCGGACACTCATCCGCCCTGGGATTCCCGGCTGGCCGCTGTGATATCAGCCTCGATCTCTTCACCGGAGAAACGGCCGGTTTTCGCGTGGATCCGAGCCAAGAGCTCCCTGAACTCCTTCGCCCAGTGGTTTGGAGCCTGGATGGCGAGTTCCACTTCGCTTCGGTCGGGCAGATCCAACGGCTCCAACGGTCGAAGGACCCCATTTTCAAAAACAGCCCGAATCACTCGACTCATCTCTACCCTCGAAAGTCATCGTATGGGAGCACCGATCGCGTGTCAATAACAGTTGGTGATGTTGAGGGTCTCCACGCCAACGATGTGCCCGTCCGCGTCAACGTCCACCGTCACACCGTCCTCGATGTCGAGGTTGTCGTGCGGGTGGACCTCCCGAAGCTGAGTATACAGAGCATTATCGAGATTATTCTAGTTAGTCACATTTCATAGGGGACCCGTTAGATCGTTGACGGTAGCGTCATTCTGCGCAACGCGGATGGTCTCCGCTGCTCGGAGAGCCCGATTCCATCTCGAGAGCAGCAACGCGCGGAGATCCCGGGGGTTAGGCCCCCGACGTGGTCCCGGGATCATGGGGGCGCGATTCTTGCTCGGCGTCGTGTTCCACGTGTGCAACGGCGCACCGTGCGGCCAGAGCCGGTGTCCAGGAGCGGAGGGGGGGACCGTGGACTTTCGCGTGCTGGTCGCGGACGACGACCCCGGAGTGCTGCATCTCCTTGAGGCATACCTCCGCCGGGAGGGCTGGGGGGTGATCCCGGCATCCGATGGGATAGAGGCGCTGGAGCGGTTCGAGGCGCTGCAGCCGGAGCTAGCCGTGCTCGATGTCGCGATGCCGCACCGCGACGGCCTGCAGGTCCTGGCGCACATCATACGCAGCCCCCATCCCACGCCGGTGATCATGTTGTCAGGGCAGGCGGAGCCGTGGGTGATCATCGCGGCCATGAAAGGTGGGGCCACGGACTTCCTGCTCAAGCCGATCCTGCGGGAGGACTTCCTGGAGGCCATCCGCCGGCACCGGAAGTCGAACCTCCGAGAGATCGAGGAGCCGGATCCGGTCAGCCAGGACCTCCTGACACGCATGGGCCGGGGGATGGCCGTCCGGCGGATGCTCATGAACATCCAACGGGTGGCCGCCACGGACTTCTCTGTCTTGATCCAGGGCGAGACGGGGACTGGCAAGGAGCTGGTGGCGGAAGCGATCCATCGGATGAGTCGCCGGGCCGGACAGCCGCTCGTGGCCGTGGACTGTGGGGCGATCCCCGATACCTTGCTGGAGAGCGAGCTGTTCGGGCACGAGCGGGGGGCGTTCACGGGGGCGACCAGTCGGCGCCGGGGCTACTTCGAGCTGGCCCGCGGCGGCACCCTCTTCCTCGACGAGATCACGAACCTCCACCGGGGGCTGCAGGCCAAGCTGCTGCGCGCCCTGGAAGAGCGGCACATCTGGCCCGTCGGGGCGGAGCGCCCAGTGGAGGTCGATGTACGAATCGTCGCGGCCTCGAACTCGGCCCTGAGGCAGGAGGTTGAAGGCGGGCGGTTCCGGCGGGACGTATACCAGCGCCTGGCGGAGTTCGAGATCTTCATCCCTCCCCTGCGCGAGCGCCGGGAGGATATCGAGTACCTGGCGGAGCGTTTGCTGGCGGAGGCTTGCCGGGAGCTTGACCGGCCGCCCCTGCTCCTGTCGCCGGAGGCCCGAGCCCTGTTGGTGCAGGAACCCTGGCCCGGCAACGTGCGGGAGCTCCGGAACGCGATCCGCCGGGCCGCGATCCTGGTCGATGGCAGCCGGATCGATGCCAGGGACCTGGAGCGGCCGCGGATGGGGCAGGCCTTGTCTCTCGAACAGCCCGCCCTGCCCACACTGGAGCAACTCGTGACGACCCTGGAAGGCGGGCGGCCGTTCCGCCTGGTCATGGAGGAGCTCGTGGGGGGAGTCGAGCGAGATCTCCTCGTTCGACTGCTGGAGTGGACCCGCGGCAACAAGCGCGCCCTGAGCCGCCTCCTGCAGATGAACTACCGGACCCTCTTCCGGAGGCTCCGGGAGCACGGCATCTGAACGACTGAGTTGGACAGGCGTGTCCCACGTGGTAGGGCACCGCTGTCCGAGCCTCCCGTTCGTCCCACCTCTGTCCTGATCATCACGTCCTGTTCCCCCTAGAGAAACGCTGCTCATCCACACACAGGCCGTGTGGCGCCCTGAGGGCATCGGCATTGCACACGACGTGGTGACGCCGGGAACGATGCCTGAGCGCTGCCCTACCGAGGCGGTTCACCGAGGAGGGCGGGAGAGCCCCCTCGCCC
>JACQWB010000285.1 GCA_016209385.1 Candidatus Rokuibacteriota bacterium | reverse complement strand
CTCCCGGATGGGGTGGATTGTGCATACGCATCGCGACTCCCTCAGTGATAGTCCCCGTAATCGACAGCATCAGCATCCTTGCCAACGAACTTGAACGTCACCCGCCAGGTGCCGCTCACCGACACCGCCCACGTGCCCTTGCGGTCACCCTTGAGCGGATGAAGGTCCAGTCCTGGAAGTGCCATATCTCGTGGGGCAGTCGCAGCGCTCAAGCGGCCCAGGATCAGGCGCAGCCGTTCGGCGTGTTTGGCCTGGACACCGGCCTTTGAGCCGGTCTCGAAAAACTTGGCCAACCCCTTGTGCTTGAACCCGCGGATCACCCTGATCAGTGTAACCCAGAACGTTACAGATCACAAGACACCCAACGCCCAGATTAGCGCCGGCGCCCCGTCGCTTGGGGCTGGTGCCGTCCGCTGCATCTGGTGTTATGCGGCTCCTCGGTCCTCCAGAAGGACAAGCGCCTACTTCCCAAACACACGCAAGATCTTCTCCACCAGAGCTGAAACTCCCTCTTCTGAACGACCGGCGAGCCGGTCGGCCAAGGGAGGCGAGTAACGCAACAAGGTGTCACGATCCAGCTCGTGCCAGATCGGCAGGATCGCCTTTTCCCCCGAGGCCGTTTCCCTCGCCACCAATCCGTCAAGCTCGCGCTGCGGCCACTGCTTGGCGAGGAATCTCGGACTCAGGATGACGACGCCGTATCGACACCGCGCAAGCCCTTCATCGATCTTCCGCCGCAGGCTGTCGCCCAGCTCCAAGACCGCCTCATCAAACCACACAGACACGCCTGCGGCCACGAGGGCGGTGTACAAGGGTCGAGCGATGGCCTCCTTATCCTCGGAAGCGTGAGACAGAAACAGGTCGTACTGTTGTACCCTTTGCTTGATAGCCCTCTCCGCGGGAGCGGCCGCAGCCTTCGCCGGTGCGGGCGGATACCCCAAGGCAAGACCCTGATCCCGCTCGAGCTTGGCACGGCGCTGCTGCAAGCGACCGTGGACCATGTCCGGCAACTTCCTGTTCCACTCATCCGCCGGGCCCCGCACCATCTGGAGCATGCTTTCAATTCGTCCGATTCGATTCTCAAAGTCGGCTCGGGCTGCAGCCGCGTCCGGACGTTCGGCAGCGTACGTCAAGACGACCGTCTCGTCTCTGACCTCCCCTGGAATCGGGTTATTGAAGGGGGAGCTGCCATATCTGAAGAGTCCCGCCTCTCCTTTGAAGGGGACTGCAATGCGAAGTGCGGTGCCTTTGACGTAGTGTGGTCCGGGGGTGTGGAACGCGCGTGCCCAATCGTGAGAGACGTCGATGTCAACTTCTTCATTCGGCAGCTGCACTATAGCGGCACGATCAAGGACGGGAACATCTAGGCGGAATCGCTCGACGATCTCGGCCGTTACGGCCTCAGGCGGGTTGGCCAGGACTCTCTGGGCAGGAAGGTCCTCCAGAGCCTGGTGCACCTGCTTCCTCTGATGCTCCACCACATCATGGATCGTGGCCTGTTCAGCGAACAGGTAATCCCCTCGCATCATTCTCCCCTACGGCTTCTCCCCGTCGCAGTGACCGCATAACGCGTATTTATGCGCTTCATAGGAGATGCGAGCAGATAGCCTTCGACACCTCCCAGAACATCCTTGCATCCACGACAGTCAACAAAACATTGGGAGAGGAACGTCTCCTCACCCCTGTGGCCACCGCCAGGCCGATCGACAACAACGACACCATCCTCTTGCGCCAACGCCCATGTCGCACGTTCGAGAAACATCTGGGTGACATCAAACTCAGGCGTCGGCGCGCCGGTCGCTCGACCACAGCTGGTGTCCTCGACCACGACGGCTGAGGTGCAGCCGGAATCTCGGGCCAAGGACAGGACCTGCGTAAAGAAGTCTCGGCGACTGTCGGCGACCAAGTCTTGGTGCATCCACGATCCGCGGGGCGGAGACCATTTGAACTCCTCGTCGCGGGGAAAGCCCGCTTCAACGCACACGGCCTGAATCGCCGCCTCAAGCTCCCGCAAGTTTTCACCCGGCACGAACAGCCCCCCGATCGCGACCAGCGGGCCCATGCCGCGACGGGTCGGCGCTGGCTGGCGCGAATCATCGGCGAACACCGAACTTCATGTGCGCACCGGATCTCCCACCTCACTTCGTTTGTTTGCCCAACTATTGAGTCTCTTGCACGCTATGCCTGAAGCCTATCTCGGCACGCTGTCCGAGTCCGGCGACAAAATCAGGCGCAATGTTCATCACTTGCACGACGTTGTCAAGCCTCGGCTCTCCGGCAAACACTGCGAATCTGGCGGTCCATCCGGATATCGGCCCGCAGCATATTGAGGCGAACAAACCCGGGTCACAGGCGTCAGCCTCACGATTCCGGCGCTTCCGCCTCCAGCCGGGTGACGTCGGCGAGATCCTGAGGCCGGCCCACGGCTTTCTTGTTCACGATCAGGTGCCGCCGCCCGATGACCGGCACCCGGAGCCCTTCGATCTCGACCTCGATTCGGTGTGCCCAGGCGTCTTCGAACTCGACACCATCGATGGACGTTAACAGGTCGATCCGGCGCGGCGCGACGCCGACCTGGACGACGACTTCGGGCGCGTGAAGATCTTCCTGACGGACGGCGGACATCGGAGCGCCGAAGCGCGCCAGCGCCCGCCACACGCGCACCGCGTTCTCCTCGGATCGTCGGACCCAGATATCGAGATCGGCCGTGGCGCGCGGGACTCCGTGAACCGCGACCGCGTACGCTCCGACGACGAGGAACTCAGCCTGCTCGTCGGACAACGCGGACAACATGTCGCGGAAGTCCGGGTTCAGCAAGGCGTTCTCCCTTGAAGGCCCACGCGTCGAGGGTCAGCACCCACACCAGCGCTAGCCGTTCGGCGGCCGTGCGAGGGAAGGCCTCCCCTCGCTCGGCGTCGCGAAGGCCCCGCACTCGGATCGTGGGTCGCCTCACGCCTCTAAGAATCGGGGCGGATCACCACGCGGCGGCCCCTGACCTCCAGCCGGCCTTCGGCGAAGAGCTGGATCGCTCGCGGGTAGATCCGGTGCTCCTGCTCGAGGATCCGGGCGGACAGCGTCTCGACCGTGTCGTCCTCCTCGACCGGCACCGCAGCCTGAAGGATGATCGGGCCCGTGTCCACGCCCTCGTCCACGAAGTGCACCGTGGCTCCTGCCACCTTCACCCCGTGCTCCAGGGCCTGTCGCTGGGCGTGAAGCCCCGGAAAGGCAGGTAGTAGCGCCGGGTGGATGTTCATGATCCGGTGGCGGTAGGCTGTCACGAAGGTCGGGGTCAGAACCCGCATGAAGCCCGCGAGACAGACCAGCTCGACCTGGTGCTCGTCGAGCATGGCGATCAGGGCCCGCTCGAAGGCCTGCCGGTCGGGGTAGCCCTTCGGGTCCACGAACACCGCCTTGACGCCGTGCCGCCGCGCCCGCTCCAGGGCCTGGGCGTCAGGCCGGTCCGAGATTACGACGGCCAAGGACGCTTCGAGGCGCCGGGCTTCGATGGCGTCGATGATGGCCTGCAGGTTGCTCCCGCGCCCCGAGGCGAGGACCGCGATCCTGAGCGGCTCGCTCCGCTTCGACCAGGCCTGGGCGCCGTCGCTCACGGGGCTACCCTCGCTCATGATTCAGCACCATCCCTTCGAGCGCCGGGTGGGCCGGCGCAATCCCGGGGGGAGGCATCGGAAGGGGGGCGGAGCCCCCCTCCGAGGAAGCTCACGCGTACTCCACGCCCCGGGGGCCGGCGCGGACCTCCCCGACTTCGAAGACCCGTTCACCGCCGCGCTCGAGCCGTTGCTTCGCCGCGGCGACGTGCTCGGGCGCCACGACGACGAGGTAGCCGATCCCCATGTTGAAGGTCCGGTACATCTCAGCCGCCGCCACGCCGCCGCCGGTCTGAATGAGCTGGAAGATCCCCGGCACCGGCCAGGCGCCACGCTCGATCACAGCGCGGCAGCCCTCCGGAAGGACCCGCGGCAGGTTCCCGGTGATCCCGCCCCCCGTGACATGCGCCATCGCGCTGACCGGAAGCGCAGCGAGGAGGTCGAGGATCGGCTTGACGTAGATCCGCGTGGGAACCAGGAGCTCGTCCCCGACGCTCCGCTCCCCGCCGGGGAGGGGAGCGCCGACGCCGAGCCCGAGACGCTCGAAGATGACCTTCCGGGCGAGCGAGTAGCCGTTCGAGTGGAGGCCCGAGGAGGCGAGGCCCAGAATCCGGTGACCGGGCTTGACCGCCGACCCGTCCACGATCCGGTCACGCTCGACGACACCGACGGCGAAGCCCGCCAGATCATACTCGCCCTCGGCGTACACGCCCGGCAGCTCGGCGGTTTCGCCGCCGATCAAGGACGCCCCGGCCTGCCTGCACCCCTCGGCGATCCCGCGCACGATGGCTTCCACCTGGGCCGGCACGACGCGGGGCACGGCGAGGTAGTCGAGGAAGAAGAGCGGGGCGGCGCCGTGGACGAGGACATCGTTGACGCCCATCGCGACCAGATCGATCCCGATGGTGTCGTGACGGTCGAGCATGACGGCGATCTTGAGCTTCGTGCCGACCCCATCGGTCGAGGCGACAAGGACCGGCTCGCGGTAGCCCGCCGGGACCCGAAAGAAGCCCGCGAAGGCGCCGATCCCGCCGAGGACTTCGGGCCGAAAGGTCGTCCGGGCAAGTGGAACGATCCGGCGGACCGCCTCCTCGGCGGCCTCGATGTCAACCCCAGACTGCTTGTATGTCAGCGGGTCCATCGAGCTCACGGGGTCAAGGGAAAAGCGCAGGCAGCGGACGCCCGCCCGCGCGGCGACTACACGTCGAAGAGGCGGAGCTGCGGCGTCTCCTCGGCTTCGAAGCCCACGCGATAGCCGCCGGTGAAGCAGGCATGGCAGAAGTGGCCCGGGTCGTTCCCGGTGGCCTTCAGCATCCCGTCCAGGGAGAGATAGCCGAGGCTGTCGGCGCCCAGATGGCGGCGGATCTCCTCCACGTGATGGCTCGAGGCGATCAGCTCCTTCCGGGTCGGCGTGTCGATCCCGTAGTAGCACGGCCACTGGATCGGCGGCGAGGAGATCCGCATGTGGACCTCGCGGGCGCCGGCGCCGCGGACCATCTTGACGATCTTCTGGCTGGTGGTGCCGCGCACGATGGAGTCGTCCACCACCACCACCCGGCGGCCCCCCAGCGTCTCGCGCATCGGGTTCAGCTTCACCTTGACCCCGAAGTGGCGGATGCCGCGCGTGGGCTCGATGAACGTGCGCCCCTCGTAGTGGTTCCGGATCAGGCCCATCTCGAACGGGATCCCTGACTCCTCCGCGAAGCCGAGGGCGGCGCCGGCTCCCGAGTCCGGCACCGGGATCACGATGTCGGCCTCGACCGGGTGCTCGCGGGCGAGCTGGCGTCCCATGGCCTTGCGCACCGCGTGGACGTTGCGCCCCCAGAGATACGAGTCCGGCCGCGCGAAGTAGACGTACTCGAACACGCACTGGAGGCGCTCCCTCGGCGGGAACGGCTTGAGCGAGCGCAGGCCCTCGCGGGTGATGAGCAGGATCTCCCCCGGCTCCACGTCGCGCACGAACTCGGCCTCGAGCAGGTCGAAGGCGCAGGTTTCGGAGGCGACGATCCAGGTCTCGCCGAGCCTCCCCAGCGAGAGCGGCCGGAAGCCGTACGGGTCCCTGACCGCGATGACCGAATCGGGGGTCAACAGCAGGAACGAGTACGCGCCGGACACGCGGCCGAGCGCCTTCGGGAGCTGCTCCTCCAGGGTGGCCCCCTCGGAGCGGGCGAGCAGGTGGAGGATCACCTCGGTGTCCGAGTTGGACTGGAACACCGAGCCGTCTTTCTCCAGCTCGGCCTTGAGCGCCTCGGCGTTGACGAGGTTCCCGTTGTGGGCGATCGCGATGGGTCCGCGCGCAGTATTCGCCATGATCGGCTGGGCGTTCTTGAGCGTCGAGGTCCCCGCGGTAGAGTAGCGGACATGGCCGATGGCGATCGAGCCCGGCAGGCGCCGGAGCCGATCGCGCGAGAACACGTCGGCGACCCACCCCATGGCGCGCTCGACGTGCAGGGATTGGCCGTCGGTGGCCGCGATCCCCGCCGATTCCTGGCCCCGGTGCTGAAGCGCGTAGAGGCCGAGGTACGCGAGGTTCGCGGCCTCGGGGTGATTCCAGGCGGCGAAGATTCCGCACTCGTCCCGGAACTTATCTTCAGGCGATATGCCGGGCAAAGCCGTTCCTCCAGGTGTGGCTCAGCTCCTCGACGGGAACGTCCACGACGAGCTGCCCCCCGATGCGGATGGCGAGGCGATCGGCGCCGACCGTCCCGAGCCAGGTCCACGGCACCTGGCACTCGCGCATGAGCCCCTCGAAGTGACGCTGGGCCTGTCGGGGGACCGAGACCACGATCCGCGACGGGCCCTCGCCGAACAGGATCAGGTCGGTCCGGCCGCCCGCCGGAAGGGCGATCTCGGCACCGAAGAGCCCCGGCCCGGCGATGCACGCTTCGGCGACGGCGACCGCCAGGCCCCCCTCGGCGCAATCGTGGGCCGAGGCGCAGAGACCCGCCTCGATCGCGGTCCGGCAGGCCGACTGTACGTCGCGCTCGAGCTTGAGGTCGAGGGGCGCGAGCGGCCCCCCTAGCCGGCCGTGAACCGCCCAGAGAAACTCGCTTCCCCCGAGGCTCACCGCGTCAGGCCCGAGGAGGGCAATCCGGTTCCCCTCCTTCTTGAACCACTGGGTCGTGCTCCGCTCGGCGTCCTCCAGGAGCCCCGCCATCCCGATGATCGGCGTGGGGAGGATCGCCCGCCCTTCGGTCTCATTGTAGAAGGAGACGTTGCCGCTCACCACCGGGATTTCGAGGGCCCGGCACGCTTCGGCGATGCCCTCGACCGCCCGGGAGAACTGCCAGAGGATGTCCGGCCGCTCCGGCGAGCCGAAGTTCAGGCAGTCGGTCGCCGCGAGGGGGCGGGCTCCGGCGCAGGTCAGGTTCCGGGCCGCCTCCGCCACCGCCATGGCAGCGCCGACGTAGGGGTCGAGCGTCACGTAGCGGCTGCTGCCGTCCGTCGTCACCGCGATGGCCTTCCGCGTCCCCTTGATCCGGAGCACCGCGGCGTCGGAGCCCGGGAGCACCAGGGTGTTGATCCCGACCTGGTGATCGTACTGGCGCCAGACCCATTCCTTGGAGGCGAGCGTGGGCGCCGCCAGAAGCGTACGGAGCGCCTGCGCGTAGCTGGCGGGCTCGGCGAGGCTCAGGGGATCGAGGGCGCGGAGGCGATCGAGCCAGGCGGGCCGCTCGGTGGGCTTTTCGTACACGGGCGCCTCGTCGGTCAGCGCCCGGACGGGCAGTTCGGCCACCAGCTGCCCGTCCATGTGGACACGCAGCATCCCGTCACCGGTGACGCGGCCGATCTCGACCGCGTCCAGCTCCCACTTGGCGAAGATCTCCCGCACTTCGGCCGCGCGGCCCCGGGCCACGACGAGGAGCATCCGCTCCTGCGACTCGGAGAGCATGATCTCGTACGGCGTCATCCCGCTCTCGCGCTGGGGCACCCGCGAGAGCTCGATCTCCATCCCCGTGCCGGCCCGCGCGGGCATCTCGGACGTCGCGCAGGCGAGGCCGGCGGCGCCCATGTCCTGGATCCCGACAACGGCGCCGCTCGCCATGGCCTCCAGGCAGGCTTCGAGGAGCAGCTTTTCGGTGAACGGGTCGCCCACCTGGACCGTCGGCCGCTGCTCCTCGGCGCCCTCCCCGAAGGTCGCGGAGGCCATGATCGCGCCGTGGATCCCGTCGCGCCCGGTCTTGGCCCCCACGTAGACGACCGGGTTGCCGGGCCCCTCGGCGCGCGCTCGGAAGATCCGGTCCTGCCGGACGAGCCCGACGCACATGACGTTGACGAGGGGGTTGCCGTTGTACTCGGGGGCGAACGCCACCTCCCCGCCGACGGTCGGGACGCCGACGCAGTTCCCGTACCAGGAGATCCCCGAGATGACCCCGCTGGCGAGGTAGCGGGTCTTTTCCTTGTCCGGATCGCCGAACCGGAGGGAGTCGAGCAGCGCGATGGGACGCGCCCCCATCGTGAAGATGTCGCGCAGGATCCCGCCGACACCGGTGGCGGCGCCCTGGAACGGCTCGATGAAGGACGGATGGTTGTGGCTTTCAATCTTGAGGACCAGCGCCAGGCCATCCCCCAGGTCCACGATCCCGGCGTTCTCGCCGGGCCCCTGGAGGACATGCGCACCGTGCGTGGGGAGCCGGCGGAGAAAGACGCGGGAGTGCTTGTAGGCGCAGTGCTCGGACCAGAGCGCGGAGAAGAGGCCGAGCTCGGTGAAGGTGGGTTCCCGCCCGAGAAGGCGGATGATCCGATCGTACTCCTCAGCCGTCAGGCCGTGAGCTTGGGCCAGCTCGAGCGTGACCTTAGGCTCGGCCCACGTCAACCCGGTCGCACTCCATGGAGCGCGCGCCCTCCGCTATTGCTTGACGAAGCTGTCGGCCTCGACGAGGGTACCGAGGAGGGAGTGGAAGATGGGGAGCCCGTCGGTGACACCCATGGCCTTCTCCGCGGCACGCTCCGGATGCGGCATGAGACCCAGGACGGTTCCCTCTTCGTTGACGATCCCCGCGATGTTCTCGAGCGAGCCGTTGGGGTTGGCCTCGCGGGTCACCTCCCCGGACTCGGTGCAGTATCGGAAGACGATCTGGTTCCGCTCCTTGAGCAGCTGGAGGGTCTGCCGGTCGCAGTAGTACTTCCCTTCCCCGTGCGAGATCGGCATCTTGAGCACCTGGCCGGGACGCGTCGCCCGGGTGAAGGGGGTCTCGGCGTTCTCCACGAGGAGGTGCGTCGCCTGGCACCGGTACTGGAGGCACTCGTTCTTCATCAGGGCGCCGGGGAGGATCCCGGCCTCGCAGAGAATCTGAAAGCCGTTGCATGAGCCCAGGGCCAGGCCACCACTGGCCACGAACTCGGGAAGCGCTTCGACCACGGGGGAGCGGCCGCCGATCGCGCCGGCGCGGAGGTAGTCCCCGTAGGAGAAGCCTCCCGGGAGGATCACGCAGTCGAACTCGGCGAGGTTCGTCTCCCGGTGCCAGACGTATTGGGCGGGCTGGTGCAGGACCTCGGTGATGACGTAGTGAAAGTCGCAGTCGCTCCACGTGCCCGGGAACACCACCACGCCGAATTTCATGCGCGGACCCCCTCCTCTACACCTTCATGCTAATCCGTGAGCCGCCCTATGGCAAGCCGGATGTCCGGCTGTCGACGACCTCCACCGTGAAGTCCTCCATCACCGGGTTGGCCAGGAGCTTCCGGCACATCTCCTCCATCCGGGCCCGCGCCTGGGCCGGATCCCGGGCGTCCAGCTCCAGCTCCAGGATCTTGCCCATCCGCAGCTCCCTGACCTCGGCGAAGCCCAGCCCTTCCAGGGCCCGCTTGACCGCGGTTCCCTGGACGTCCAGGATGCCCTTCTTCAGCCTGACGAACACCCTGCCGCGCATCAACTCTCGGAAGGGGCCTCGACGGCCCCCTCCGTAGCCTCCCCCAGTTGTTCGAGCGCGGCGGGGTCGGCCATGCCGTGAGGCAGGCCCCCCGCCGCGCGAGGCCCGAATTAATCTGCGCGGGCGTAGCCCGCGCTCGAACTCTACGACAGGCCGACGCGCCGGTAGATCGCGTCGACGTTCCTGAGATACCACGCGGGGTCGAAGCAGGCCTTGAGCTCCTCCGGCGAGAGGCGGCCCGTCACCTCAGGGTCCGCGGCCAGCAGGTCGTGGAACGGGCGCTGCTCGTCCCAGGCCCTCATGGCGTTCCGCTGGACGATCTCGTAGGCCTGCTGCCGGGGCAGTCCCTTGTCGGTGAGCTTCAGGAGGACCCGTTGAGAGTAGATGAGCCCCTGGCTGCGCTCGAGGTTGTCCCGCATGCGCTGCGGGTAGACCCTCAAGCCCTCGAGGATCCGGGCCATCTGGACCAGCAGGTAGTCCAGCAGGATCGTGGAGTCCGGAAGGATGACGCGCTCCACCGAGGAGTGGCTGATGTCGCGCTCGTGCCAGAGGGCCACGTCCTCGAGGGCGGCGAGGGCGTGGCTCCTCACCACTCGCGCCAGCCCGCACACCTGCTCGCAGGACCCGGGGTTGCGCTTGTGCGGCATCGAGGACGAGCCCTTCTGCCCCTCGGCAAAGGGCTCCTCCACCTCCAGGATCTCCGTGCGCTGGAGCCCGCGGATCTCGAGCGCGATCTTCTCGAGGGAGGCGGCCAGGACCGCGAGGGTCGTCACGAACTCGGCGTGCCGGTCCCGCTGGATGACCTGAGTGGAGACCAGCGCCGGCTCCAGCCCCAAGCTCCGGCAGACCTCTTCCTCGACCGCCGGGTCCACGTGGGCGAAGGTTCCCACGGCTCCAGAGACCTTCCCCACGCGAACCACCTCCGCCGCGCGGCGAAGGCGCTCCAGGTTCCGGCCGGCCTCCGAATACCAGAGCAGGCACTTGAGCCCGAAGGTCATCGGCTCGGCGTGGACCCCGTGGGTGCGGCCCACGCAGAGCGTGTCCTTGTGCTCGCGGGCCAGCCGGCGCAGGACCTCCCTGAGCCGTTCGAGATCGGCGATCAGGAGCGCGGAGGCGTCCCCGAGCTGGAGGGCGAGCCCGGTGTCGACCACGTCGGCCGAGGTCAACCCGACGTGGACGTAGCGGGAGTCGGCGCCGATCGCCTCTTCCAGGGCGCTGAGGAAGGCGATGACGTCGTGCCGGACCCGCGCCTCGATCTCGCTCACCCGGGCGGCCTCGACGCGCGCCCTGGCCTTGATCCGGACCACCGCCTCCGCGGGGATCGCGCCGTGGCGCGCGTAGGCCTCGCACACGGCGAGCTCGACCCGGAGCCACGCCGCGTACCTGGCCTCCTGACTCCAGATCCGCCCCATCTCCGGGCGCGTGTAGCGATCGATCACGGTGCGCCTCCCCGCCCTAATCAGTCTCGGAGGGGGGCCACCCACGCCGACCCCCCGCGCTGGCGCACGGGTGTGGCGCGGGTACCCGCCCCTTCCGAACCTTATACTATCTCGGACCCGGGAATGACATGACTACTATCCCCAACCCTGTGACGTGGGAGTTCACGGAGCTCGCTGGG
>JACQWB010000284.1 GCA_016209385.1 Candidatus Rokuibacteriota bacterium | reverse complement strand
GTCCTCGTGGGCGAGAGGGGCACCGAAGAGCGCCCTGATCCCGTCGCCCATCACCTGGTTTACAGTCCCCTCGTAGCGGTGGACGGCCTCCATCATGCGCTCGAGGACCGGATCGAGGATCTTCCGCACGTCCTCGGGATCGCGATCGGCCAGAAGCTCCATCGACCCCTTCAGGTCGGCGAAGAGCACTGTGACCTGCTTGCGTTCGCCTTCCAGGGCGCTGCGGGAGGTGAGGATCTTCTCGGCCAGATGCCTCGGGGTATAGACCTCAGGTGAACCGAGTCGGGGCTCCGCGGCCGGCGCACCCGCGGGATGGGCGCACTCGGGACAAAACTTGGCGGCGACGGGAAGCTGCGAGCCGCACCGCGCACAGCTCCGGGCCAGCGGCGCGGCGCACTCGATACAGAACTTCGCCTGCGCGGGGTTCTCGTGCTGGCACCCGAGACACCTCACGCCGCGCCCTCCAACGAGCCGGGGAAACGCATGCCCAAGCACAACGCGACCGGACGCACCCGTCGCTCCCCTTTGACCGGTAACGATGCCAGCATTTATATCGGAAAGGCACCGGGTACGCCAGCCTGACTTGTCGGAGCAGCCGGCAGCGCAGCGGTAACCTCGGTGCGAGCGGCCGGAAAGGCTGATAATTCTCCGCGAAACCGGGTAAATCTGGGCGCGCGGCCGGCTCAGCTCAATCGGGGGTGGGCGCGGGCGGGTCCGTGCTCCAGTCGTAGAACCCCTTGCCGCTCTTGCGGCCGAGGTCCCCGCGCTTGACGCGCGCCTCGAGGGCCTTCGGCGGCAGGTCCTTCGGGTCCTTCGTGACTTCGTAGGTCTCGAGGCGGGCGTTGTAGCCGATGTCCAGGCCCGAGAAGTCGGCGAGCTTGAACGGCCCCATCGGGTGGTTCAGACCCAGCTCCACGGCCTTGTCGATGTCGGCGAATCCGGCGACGCCCTCCTCGAGGAGGTAGTACGCCTCGCGCCCGAGCGCGCGCAGGATCCGGTTGACCAGGAACCCTGGCAGCTCCTTGCGCAGAATGACGGGCTCGCGGTCGATCCTTTTCACCAGCGCGGCAACGAGCTGGACCGTCTCCTCGCTCGTCTCCTTGCCCTTCACCACCTCCACGAGGCGCATCACCAGGGGCGGGTAGAACCAGTGCATGTTGGCGCACTGGGCGGGCCGCTTCGTGGCGGTCGCGATCTGGGAGATCATCAGCGTGGAGCTGTTCGTCGTCAGGATCGCGCGAGGCGGGCAGAAGCGGTCGAGCTTCGCGAAGCACTCGCGTTTGGGCTCCAGGCGCTCGATGATGGCCTCGATCACGAAGTCGGCATCGCGGGCGGCCTTTCCCAGATCGGGCTCGAGCGTCACGCGCCCGATCGCCGCCTCCATGGCCTCCTTCGCCAGCTGGCCCTTGGCGACACGCCGCTCCAGGTGGCCGCGGTTCGACTTCATGGCTTTTTCGAGAATCTCTCGGGAGAGGTCGTTCAGTGTTGCCTGATAGCCGTGGAGCGCCGCCTGCATGGCGATCTGGGAGCCCATCTGGCCGGCGCCCACCACGAGCACGCGCTTGACGTCGTCGACGGTCATCGAGGCCTCCCTCCTCACCGCCACCTCTCCCCCTCACCCTATCTCTCCCTACCCGGGAGAGGAGAAGAGGTGAGGGGCATCATCTCGGAGAGGGCAGGGTGAGGGCTCAACTGATCGTTGGTTTCCTCCCGATCCAGGGCTGGGCACGCTCGAAGCTTGCGGCCGCGCGGAGCACGGTGGCCTCGTCGAAGCGGCGGCCCACGATCTGGAGCCCGACGGGAAGCCCGTCGCGCGTGAAACCGGCGGGGACCGACGCCGCGGGCTGGCCGGTCAGGTTGAAGGGGTAGGTGAACGGGATCCAGCCGTACGGGGGGATCGGCCGCCCGGCGATCTCGAGCGGGTTGTCGAGCCCTACCTTGAAGGGCGGACAGGCCACCGCCGGGGTCAGCAGCAGGTCGTACTTGGCGAAGAACTTCCTGACGTGATCCCAGAACGTCAGCCGGTCGAACCAGGCCTGCACGTACCTGGTGGGAGGCCACTTCAGCGCCTCCTCGATGATCCGCACGAGCCCCGCGTCGATGTCCTGCCGCCGTTCAGGCAGGTACGGCGCGAGCCGGGTCGCGATGCCACCGCAGAAGATGACTTCCCACGCCGCGTGGGGGCTCGGCCAGCCCGGGTCGGCCGCCTCCACCTTGCACCCGAACTCCTTGAAGCGCCGCGCCGCCTTCTCGCACACGGTCTGGACCTCGGGGTCCACGGTCGCGTAGCCGAGGTTCGGGCTCCACGCCACGCGGAGCCCCTTGAGCGTTCCTCCGAGCGCCTTGGCATAGTCGGTCGGCTGGGCCGGCAGCGAGTGCGGGTCGCGCTCGTCGGGACCCGCGAGAACCGTCAGCATGAGTGCAGCATCCGCCACGGTGCGGGTCATCGGGCCGGCGTGGGAGAGGCTCCAGGCACCGCTGAAGGGATAGACCGGCACGCGCCCGAAGGAGGGCTTGAGGCCGAAGATCCCTGAGAACGATGACGGGATTCTGATCGAGCCTCCCCCGTCCGTGCCCACCGCCAGCGGGGCCATCCCTGCCGCAACGGCCGCACCCGCTCCACCGCTCGACCCGCCGGGCGTCCGGTCGAGGTTCCACGGGCTCCGGGTGATCCCGAAGACCAGGTTGTGCGTGGCGCCGATCCAGCCGAAGGCCGGCGTGTTCGTCTTCCCCACCATGATCCCGCCGGCGGCCTTGAGCCGCTCGACGGCGGGGGCGTCTTCCTCCGGGACATGGTCCGCGTAGAGCTTGGAGCCCCAGGTGGTTCGCACGCCCTTGGTGATCAGGAGGTCCTTGATCGAGAACGGCACGCCGTGGAGCGGGCCGGGCCGGGCGCCGCGGCGCATGACCGAGCGCTCGGCGGCCCTGGCTTCCCGCCGCGCCGCCTCGGCGGTCAGGGTGGAGTACGCGTTGAGCTTCGGGTTCAGGCTCTCGATCCGGGCAAGAACGGCATCGACAACTTCTACCGGAGAAACCTTCTTCCGCCTGATCGCCGCCGCCAGCTCGACAGCCGACATCCAGCACAGCTCGTCGTTCGCCATACGTGTTCACCCCTCACCCTACCCTCTCCCCGGCGGGGAGAGGCAACGGATGAAATACTCGCGTCTGGCTACACCTCGTTCGAGCGCCGGCTTCGCCGGCGCAACCCCTTCCCGGGGGTGGCTCGGAGGGGGCCGGCGAGGCCCCCTTCGACGACTTAAAACGGCGGCATCACGCCACCCTGGCCCACGTAGACCCTGAGCGCGGTCAGGCTGCCGTCGTCGCCCTTGCGGGCCACCACGACGGTGCCGGCACCCACCTGCACCGCGTCGGCCTTCCGAACCTCAACGCGCACGATCGTCGCCGAGGACGGCACTCGGATCTGGACCGACTGGCCCTTGGGGGTCAGCGTCAGCAGCGGGCCATCAACCTTCTGGACGACCTCGGCGATGACGGCGTTCGTCATCGTGGTCCCGGGGAAGTCCCACGGATAGTGGCCCTCCGACAGGCCGCGCATCGCCTCAGGGAAGATGTGCACCTCGACGGCCTCCCAGCCGCCTCCCGCGCCCCGCTTCGCTGTGATCCCGACGTACTCGCCGGGCTTGATCTCCTCCACCTTGGCCGCCAGCACCCCGGAATAGCCGGTCTTCTCGGTCAGCGCCACGCGGGCGACACCCTCCTTCGTCTTCACGCTCAGCGCCGCGGGCTCGGCCGACGCGATGGTCCCGCGGAGGAGCATCACGTTGGCCGGGAGCTGCGCCGACGCCGTGGGGGCCAGGCCCAGGAGCGCGACCGCCAGGCACGCTGCCAGCGTCGAACGTCGCATCGCTCGCCTACCCATCGCCGTTCCTCCCCTCAGCCCGTCAGGTGGAAGACCACGAGCTTCAGCTCGGTCATCTCCTGGACGGCGTAGCGCGGCCCCTCCTTGCCGAAGCCCGACTCCTTGAGGCCGCCGTAGGGCATCAGGTCCGCCCGCCACTGGGGGCCCCAGTTGACGTGGATGTTGCCGGACTCCACCTCGCGGGCGAAGCGCATCGCCCACTCCAGTTTCTCGGTGAAGACCCCGGCCGCGAGGCCGTAGATGGTGTCGTTGGCCAGCGCGATCGCCTCGTCGATGTTGTTGAACGGCGTCACGGCCACCGCCGGCCCGAACAGCTCGTCGCAGGAGATCCTCATCTCGGGCTTCACGTCGGCGACGACGGTCGGCGCATAGATGGTGCCCCGCCGCTCGCCGCCCACGAGGACCCGCGCGCCCGTGGCCACGGCCTCTCTGATCCACTCCTCCACCCGGATCGCGTCCTTCTCGCGCACCATGGGGCCCACCTTGGTCTTCTCGTCGAGCTGGTTTCCCGTGGCGAGCGCGGCCACCTTGGGCTTCAGCGCGTCCAGGAAGTCGGCGTAGACCTTCCCCGCGGTCAGGACCCGCTGGGTGGAGATGCAGACCTGCCCGGCGTTGGCGTAGCCGGTGGCCGTCACCGCCGCGGCGACTTTCTCCAGGTCCGCATCGGGCATCACGATGACCGGAGAGTTGGAGCCGAGCTCCATCGTCACCTTCTTGATCCCGGCAAGCCTGCAGATCCGCTCGCCGACGTCCCGGCTCCCCGTGAATGTGATCTTGCGGACGCGCCGATCGGCCACGAGGGTGTCGCCGATCTCGCCCCCCGAGCCGGTCAGGCACTGGATCCCCTCCGGCGGCAGCCCGGCCTCGAGGAGGATCTCGGTCAGCTTCAGGGCCGACAGCGGGGTGTCGGTCGCCGGCTTGATGACCACCGCGTTGCCCCCCGCGATGGCCGGGCCCACCTTGTGGCAGACCAGGTTCAGCGGGAAGTTGAACGGGCTGATCGCGACCACGACGCCACACGGGACCCGGAGCGTGAAGGCGAAGCGCTTGCCGCCGCTCGGATCGGCGTCCAACGGGACCGTCTCGCCGTGGATCCGCTTGGCCTCCTCCGCCGAGCCCATGATGGTCTCGACGGCCCGGCGGGCCTCGAGGCGCCCCTCGGCGATGATCTTCCCCTCCTCCGTGCTGATGAGCCGGCCGAGCTCCTCGTTGCGGGCCTCGATGAGCTCCGCCGCTTTTTTCAAGATCTTCCAGCGCTCGTAGCCCGAGAGCCTGGCCATCGCCTTGGCGCCGCGCTCGGCCGAGGCGAGGGCCCGGCCTACGTCGTCAAGGTCCGCCCGGGGGACGGTGTCGATGAGCGAGTTGTCGTAGGGGTTCACGACCTCGATCTTCTGAGGCTTGTCGATCCACTTCCCTGCCACGTACATCTTCATGGTCATCCCTCCTTCTTCGGGGCCGCTACCGCTGGGACGCGCGACCCCTCACAACTAAGGCGTTTTCGGACATTACGCTCCCCTGAGCCTGGGGTCAAGCACGTCGCGAAGGGCATCACCCAGGAGGTTCGAGCCGAAAACCGCGAGGCTGATCGCGAAGCCCGGGAAGAGCACCAGGTGAGGCGCCTTCTGGGCGTACTCGGTGGCGGAGACCGAGAGCATCCGTCCCCACGAGGGGGCGGGCTCCGGGACGCCGAGCCCGAGGAAGGACAGCGCGGCCTCGACCAGGATGGCGCTCCCGAGCTGGGCCGTGGCCAGCACGATGAACGGCCCCACAGTGTTCGGCAGGATGTGTCGGAAGGCGATGCTCAGGTGACCGACGCCGAGCGCGCGCGCCGCCTCGATGTAGGCGAACTCCCGGATCGCGAGGACGCTCGACCGGATCACGCGCGCGGCGCGGGGGATGATCGGGATCGAGATGGCGATGATGACGTTGGGGATCGACGGGCCGAGCGCGGCGGCCATGACGAGCGCGAGCACCAGGAGCGGCAAGCCCTGGAGGATGTCCATCACGCGCTGGGCGATCAGGTCGGTCTTCCCGCCCAGGTAGCCGGACAGGAGCCCGATGATCCCCCCCAGGATCGAGCCGAGCAGCGTGGACACGGCACCCACGATGAGCGAGACGCGCGCGCCGTAGACGATCCGGCTGTAGATGTCCCGGCCCAGGTGGTCCGAGCCCAGCCAGAACTGGGCCGAGGGCTTCGCCAGGGTGTGGGCTGCGTTTGTGGTGACCGGATCCGCGGTGGCCAGGAAGTCGGCGAAGCCCGCCGTCGCCACCATCACGAGCATCAGGAACCCGCCGGCGGCGCCCAGCGGCTTCTTCCGGCAGAAGCGCAGGAGGAGGGTCCAGAGGCCGGCGCGCGGGAGGCTGACCCCTACGGGGGCTGCCAGCTCGATCCCTTCGGCCGTCACCGCCGTGTGCCTATTCGCCATAGCGCACCCGCGGGTCGAACCACCCGTAGAGCATGTCCACGAACAGGTTGGTGAGGATCACCACGATCGCGATGAACATGACCAGGTTCTGCACAACCGGGTAGTCGCGCCAGAGGATAGCCTCCACCAGGTAGCGCGCCACGCCGGGGAGGTTGAACACCGTCTCCGTCACGACCAGGCCCCCGATCAGGAACGCGAACTCGATGCCGATCACGGTGATCACGGGGAGGAAGGCATTCTTGAGCGCGTGGCGCCAGATCACCACGGCGTCGCGAAGCCCTTTGGCCCAGGCCGTCCGGATGTAGTCCTCCCGCATGACTTCGAGCACCGAGGAGCGGGTGATCCGCATGAGGAGCGCGGAGGAGCGGTAGCCCACGGCCAGGGCGGGGAGGAGGAACTGGACCAGGTGGATCTTGAGATCCTCGCCGGGCGGGACGTACACCATCGGCGGGATCCACCCGACCCACGCCACCAGGGCCAGGATGATCACCATTCCGAGCCAGAACGACGGCATCGAGAGGCCGGCCAGGCTGAAGACGCGGAGGATGTAGTCGAGCCGCGTGTCCTGGCGGACCGCGCTGATCACTCCGGTCGGCACCCCGAGCAGGACCGAGATCAGGAGGGAGAGCACGGCCAGCTCGACCGTGATCGGGATGCGGGGCTTGATGATCTGCCAGGCCGGGAGCTCGTAGCGGTAGGACTTCCCGAGGTCACCGCGGAGGATCGAGCCCAACCAGTCCAGGTACTGAACCACGACCGGCTTGTCGATCCCGAGCTCCTTCTCGAGGAGCTTCTTGTCCGCCGGGTTCACGTAGCCCGCGGACTCGAAAATGACGTCCACGATGTTGCCGGGGGCCAGGCGCATGAGGGCGAAGATGACGATCGACATCCCCAGCAGGGTGACCAGCGCGATCGCCAAGCGGCGCACGATGTAGCTTCTCACGTGGCTCGAGCCCCCACCCGCGCTTTCAGCGGGTACCCGGCCGGCGCAATCAACTCGGGACTCGCCTCGGTGTTATTTACTCGGGCCTCGCCTCGTCGCTGGCGCCGGCGATGAAGCTGCCCGCGCCGAAGCGCCTCGGCTCGAACTGCCTCGCCTGCGGCTCGTCCGGAGCCCCTCGGCTCGAACTACCACTCGGGCCTCGCCTCGTGGCTCTCCTCGCCTGCGGCTCGTCGGCAGCCCCTCGGCTCGAACCACCACTCGGGCCTCGCCTCGTGGCTCTTACTTACTCGGGTCTCGCCTCGCCGCTGGCGCAGGCGATGAAGCTGCCTGCGCCGAAGC
>JACQWB010000283.1 GCA_016209385.1 Candidatus Rokuibacteriota bacterium | reverse complement strand
GGAGTCGGCAGGTGCCATACGACGAGACCTACCACCTGGCGACCATGGCGCGGCAGCAGTTACGCCGGGCGGCGTGACCGTGAAAAAAAAAGTTCTTGACAAGGGTCATAGAAAGTCTCCCCCCAGGATCGGTTGCGCCGGCGGAGCCGGCGCTCGAACGCGCTTATGAGATCAGGCTCCAAGTCTAGGACATCTGCCCGGACCGGACGAGGTGGTAGGTCACCAGACCGGTATCCGGGGGCGAACCCTTGACGATGGTCAGCATGGTGGCCACCTCGCTCCGGTGATGGGTGCCGTGGTTGGCCACGTGGTGCAGGAGGGCCCAGAGCGGGAGCCGGAAGGGCTTCCCCTCCGTGTTGCGGTAGTGGATCTCCCGCGCGAGATCCGTCTCCGTGAGGCTCGCCAGGAACGCCTCCATCCTCGCGTCGTGCTCGTCCCAGCGGACGCGGAGGGAGGCCAGGTCGGGGAAGTCTTTCCCCGAGAGAAGGGACGACGGGAACTCGCCCTGCCAGCGCTTCAGCCAGGTCACCTCGGCGCCGAGGATGTGGGCCAGCATCCCTTTGAGCGTCGGCACGCTGAACTGGGTGCCGATCGCCCGCTCGGCCTCGGCGGCCGGAAGGGCCGCCACCTGGTCAAAGAGCCTCCGGTTCGCCCACCGGGTGTACTCGAACAGAGCCCGGAACCTCGCGAGGTCCATCTCGTGCCTCCTTCTCGGGCCTCGCCTCGTGACGGGCCTGCCTCCCGGCATGGCCGACGTCCCTCGGCTCGAACCGCTAGTCCAGGAGCGCGACCGTGTCGCCCTCCTGCACCGTCTGTCCCTCCGTGACGTTCACCTCGACCACGGTTCCGGCCCGCGGCGCCTCCACGGGGATCTCCATCTTCATGGACTCGAGGACGACGATCGGGGCGCCTGCGGCGAGCCGCTCGCCCGCCTTGGTCACCACCTGGAAGACGACACCGGTGATCGGGGCCTTGACCGGTTCAGGCATCGGGGGCTCCTTGGTCGATGATCGCGGTGCAGGGCATCGGATCAGTTTCGGGGACGGGCCGGCGCGGCGGCGGGCGGGCAGACGGGCATCGCGACGGGTGAACGCGTGGGAACGCAACCCTAAGATCCGGAGTTCCCCTCGGTCCTCACGACCTCGGCCTCGAGCACCTGCCACCGGCCGTCCTGGTCGCCCCAGCGGAGCTGAAGCACGGCGATCCGGGCCGGCCCTTCCAGCCGGACCTTGACCAGGCGCTGGCCGCCGAGCGTGGCGAAGCCGACGACCCGGTGACGGGCGAAAGCGGTCGCGGCGAGCGACGCGTACACGGCCATACCGGTGTCCCGGTAGCTCGCGGCGAAATCGGGCTCGAGGGCTCGAAGGTCCCTGCTCACGAGATGTCGCGCGTGGGCCTCGACGGAAGCCTCAAGCTCGGGCGGAATCGGCCAGCGCCCAACCGGCCGCTCCAGCGAAACGAGATCCTGAGCGATCCCGGCAGCGTCCGGGACCGCATCGGCAGGCGCGGGGGATGCCGTCCCTCGGCCCGAGACACCGCCGGCCTCCTCGAGCAGCCCTTCCAGCTCCCGCTGCCAGCCCCGCGCGCGCTCCTGCAGCTCGGGCGTCGTGAGGACGTGCGAGAGCACCATGCTGCCGGCCGTGATGTGGCGCCGCTCGTCATCGATCGTCCGCTGGAGGATCCGGCGGGTGGGGGGCTCGTACACCGCGTTGGCGCGGCCGACGTGCTCCTCATAGGTCGCGAGGAGGTGGGGCTTCAGCACCCGGTAAACGCCCACGAGCCGCTCCGGTGTCTGGTGGAACTCCTCCGGGCTCTCCAGCCGGTCCATGAAGCGAACGAAGGCCTCGTTGGGCGGCTCGGACACCTGGGCCGGAGCCCGCAGCTCGGCCAGCCGTTTCCCCCACAGGTCAGCATGCTGGGCGCAGTCCCAGACGTGGCGACCCAGCAGGAGCTTGGCTGACAGCTCGGGGGTGAGAGCGATCCAGCCGCCCAGCACCCGCATCATCCGCTCCTCCGCGTAGCGGTAGTGGCGGATGCGCCCGGCGGACTCCTCAACCGAGAGAAAGCCGGCGAGCGGATGCACCGCCATCGCTCAATAGACGGGCGAGCGCTGGGTGGTCTTGATCAGACGGGCGATCTCCTCATCGGTGAAGCCTGCCAGCTTCCGGGCTTCGGTCGCGATCGAGATGGGCACCTCCTCGTGGTCCCCTTCCCGCCGCAGCCCGCCGAGGTTGAACCGCTCGTCGATGGTCTCCTGGAACTCGACGGCTCGCTTCCGGCGCTCCGGATCGTCCTTGGTCAACTCGTTCAGCCACCGGGACCCCATGCGCACGTGGGTGATCTCGTCGGCCAGCACGAAGTCCACGGCGTGCTCCAGGATCGGGTCGCCGACCTTCCGCGCGATGTGAATGAGCTGGTTGAACACGTCGCAGGCGAGCCCCTCGAGCCCCCGGTTCACGCCCGCCACCCGGGCTGCGGCGTCCTCGGCGCACGCGCAGCGCCAGAGGATCGTGGTCTCGGGGAACTCACCGACGTAGCCGCCCAGGTGCTCGAGGAGCCGGATGTAGATCTCGACGTGGCGGGACTCGTCCCACGCCTGCCGGGCCATGTCCATGGTGAACTCCCACGGCGCGTCGGGAAAGTCGCACACGGTCCGCCCGGCTCCCTCCATGGCCTGCAGCTCGCCCACGAGGATCCCGTGCACCCGCTCCTTGATCGACTCGCGGCTGGACAGGTCGGGGAACGGGGGCAGGCCCTGCTCCACCTTGACCTCGGCGACGCGGCGGCCCCGCATCCGGATAAAGCGCTCCTCCCGCGCCAGCTTGTCGTAGGCAATGGGGCGATTCATGATGTCCTCCCGAAGCGAGCAACCCGCTATTCAGCGAGTCTAGCCGACGCCACCACCAAACGCAACCAACTCACCTCCCGAAGCTGGATCAACTCGGGCCTCGCCTCGTGGCGGGCCTGCCTCCGGCATGGCCGCCGCCTCTCGGCTCGAACTGCGTCGGGCCTCGCCTCGTGGCGGGCCTGCCTCCGGCATGGCCGCCGCCTCTCGGCTCGAACTGCGTCGGGCCTCGCCTCGTGGCGGGCCTGCCTCCGGCAT
>JACQWB010000282.1 GCA_016209385.1 Candidatus Rokuibacteriota bacterium | reverse complement strand
GCGCGGCGGGGTCGGCCATGCCGTGAGGCAGGCCCCCCGCCGCGCGAGGCCCGAGTCGATTGCGCGGGCCGGGTACCCACCGCGGAGCGGTGGGTGCGCGCTCGAACCAGATTTTTCCGCAGCCCGCTACTCCGCGAGCGTGTGTCCGACGGTCTGAAGGAGGTCCTCCGGCCGCACGGGCTTGAAGAGGCAGTGCTGGATGCCGCGGGTCCGGCAGCGCTCCTGGTCCTCTTCGGATAACCCCCACCCGGTGATGAAGGCGATCGGGACCTGCGGGTCTAGGGCGCGGATCCGATCGGCCACTTCCCAGCCGGTCATCCCCGGCATCCCGATATTAGTGAGGACGAGGTCGAAGCGTCCCGGCGCGAAGAGGGTCATGGCCTCGGCGCCGCTCGTCGTTGGCGTCACGCTGTGGCCCCCGATCCTCAAGATCTCCGCGAGCACCTCCAGCACCTTGGGCTCGTCGTCGATGACCAGGATGCGTCCGGGGTGAGCCTGCCAGGGCTTGGCCACGACCGGCGGCTCGGCGTCCGTTGCCTTCGCCACGGGGAAGCGAAGCGTGAAAGTGGTGCCCTCTCCTTCCCAACTCTCCACCCGGATCTCGCCCCGGTGACGCGTGACGATCGAGTAGGAGATCGACATCCCGAGGCCCGTGCCGGTCTTCCCCTTGGTGGTGAAAAACGGCTCGAAGATCCGGCGTCGCACCGCCTCCGACATTCCCGTACCCGTGTCGCTCACGGTGGCGACGACCGCGTCACCCTCTTGCTGCGTGGCGATCGTCAGACTGCCGCCCGAGGGCATCGCGTCGATCGCGTTCAGGATCAGGTTCGTGATCACCTCGGCCAGCGCCGCGGGGCGGCCGAGGATCGGTGGGAGCGGCGTGAGGTCAAGGCGAAGGTGCAGCGGCAGCCCGCGCTTGCCGGCCTGCTCCTCCCAGCGGGGGCGCGTGATGGCCACCGCCTCCCGGATGACCTGGTTCAGGTCCAGCGCGATGGACGCCTCGTCCGGCCTGAGCCGGGCGAACTGCTGGATCCGCTTGACCGTCTCCGCGCCTCCGGTGGCGGCGGTCTGGATGACATCGAGCGCGCGCTGGAAGAGCTCGGGGTTGCCCGGGTTCCTGCCGAGCAGCTCCGAGTAGCTCAGGATCGCCTGGAGGAGGTTGTTGAAATCGTGGGCGATGCCGCCGGCGAGCTGGCCCAGCGCCGTGAGCTTTTCCGACTGTAGGAGCTTGGCCTCTATCTCGCGCTGGGTGGTGATGTCCCGGACGATCGCGAGGACGCCCTCCAGCTCGCCACCGCGTTCGCCGAGCGCCGACAGCGTCACGGCCAGCTCGGCGAACCGGCCGTCCTTTTTTGGACGGCGGACCTCGAAGTGACGCACGGGAACCCCGGCGAACAGCGCCTCCTTGGCCCGCCGGTACTCCGCCTCCGGGAGGAGAAGGGTGATCGGCTGGCCCCGGACCTCTCCCTCGGAGGCGGCGAAGATCCGCTCCGCCGCCGGGTTCCAGCCGACGATCCGGTCCTGCCGGTCGACGGCGATGATGGCGTCGCCGGCGGAGCGGACGAGCTGCTCTAGAGAGCGCTTGGTGTCCGTGATCTCGCCGTAGAGCCGGGAGTTGCGGACGGCGATGGCTACGTACTCCGAGAGCATCTCCAGCAGCTCGCGCTCGCGCGGGTCGATGGGCCGGCCCGAGGGGCTGTTGTCGGCGACCAGGTGGCCGAGGACCGCCTCCCCCTCGCGGATCGGGCAGACCACGCGGACCGGGCTGTCGGCCGGCGCGGGATGCTCCACGCCCAGGTGAATCGAGACCGTGTCGTACCCGAGTCCCGTCTTGAGCGATTCGGTGATCGCCCCGGTCATCTCCGCCAGATCGAGCTGTCCCAGGATTCCGCGGGAGATCTCGCGGAGGATGGAGAGCTGGGTCACCCGGAGCGACTGCTCCGCGGCTTCGCGACGCGCCGCCTCCTCGAGTTCCTGGGTCTTGGCCGAGAGAGCGCGCATCTCGCGGACGAGCCGGGCCACCCGCCCGCGGGTCCCCAGCTCGGCCTGGCGGCGGGTCAGGGCGCGGCGCGCCGTCTCCTCGAGGTCGCGACGCGAGAAAGGTTTGATCAGGTACTCGAAGGCGCCGTGGGTCAGCGCGCTCTTGACCGTCTCGAGCGACGCGTAGGCGGTGATCATGACGACCTCGATCGAGGGATCGTGGGCTTTGATCCGCCGGAGCACCTCGATCCCATCGAGCGTCGGCATCTTGATGTCCATGAACACCAGGTCGGGGCGGAGGACCGGCAGGGCCTGAAGCGCAGCCTCGCCGCTGTCCACCGTGGCCACCTCGTAGTGAGGCTTGAGGATCATCCGGAGCGACTCGCGCGGCCCCACCTCGTCGTCCACGACGAGGACCCGTGGCTTCTCCACCATGGTCGGCTCCTTTACGACGCGGCGGCCGGCAGCGAGGCCAGGAAGGACACCTCGTGGCGTCCCTTCCGGGCCTGGAGCTGGCCTCCCAGGGCTTCGATGATCCGCTGGCTCACGCAGGGCCCCACGTCGATCAGGCTCTCCTGCACCATCTTGAGCGGGTCGAAGATCCGCTCGATCTCCTCGCTACTGACCTCGGCGGTGCGCGACGCGACCAGGATCTGAACGATCTCATCGTCGCTGTTGGGTCGGCCGATGGAGAGCGAGAGCTTGGCCTCCTCCCCGGGGCTCTTCCGCGCGAGGTACCAGACCAGGAACGAGACAGCTTTCTTGAGCTGGGCCCGGTCGCCCTTCACGCGGAGCGCGCCGGTGTCGGGGTAGAGGCTGACGATCACACGCTTGCCCGACGCCTCGTCGGTCAGCTGGAGGATCCGGGCATCCTCACCCTTGTCCTCGGCCGCGGCGCCCAGGCTCGCCAGGCACTCCTCGACCACGTCCTGCGCGTCCACCACCTCGAAGTTGAACGGTCCCTCGCTCACGAGGGCCGACAGTTTCTCGAAAAGCTCGACCATCCGGCGAACGTCGCGGCCCACCACGAGCGTGAACTGGTGACGGAACTCGGCGTCCTCGAATTGCTCCTCCAGGAGCTCCATGAACGTATTGATCGACACGAGCGGATTCTTGATCTCGTCGGAGATGCGCGCGACGATTTGGCTCAGGAGCTGGAACTGCTCGGCCTGGCGCTTTTCCGCCGCGAGCTGCTTCGCACCGGTGAGGTCCTCGAACACCATCACGGCCCCGAGGGGGGTCGGGTCATCGCCGGCAATGGGATAGGTGGACACCTCGAGCGGCAGGTTCCGGAGGGCGAGCTGGATCTCCCTCCGGCGCACCGTGGTCCCGCGCGTGAGGCTCTCGTAGAGCATGTCGCCGAGGGGCGACGGGAGGACACGGAGATCGTGGTGCAGCACCGCTTCGGCCGAGAGCCCGAGGATCTCCTCCGCCCGCCGGTTCATGATGGTCACGCTCTCCTGGCGATCGATGGTGATCACCCCGTGGGCCATGTGGGAGAGAATCCGCTCGATGTACACCTTCTGGTAGTTGAGCTGGTGGTGGAGGCGGATGTCCCGGATGGCCGTGGCCAGATGCGTCGCCAGGTTGAAGAGGACCTCGGTCTCGCGATGCGAGTACGGGATGCCCGTGATCCGCTGCCCGAGCGTGAGGATGGCGACCAGCTCGCCGTGGGCGATGAGCGGGATCGCGAGCACCGCCTGGAGCATCGCGAGCTCCCGGGCGAGATCGCGTGTCTGCCACTCCTGAGCGCGCGCCCGGGCCTCCTCGGCGTGGATCAGCCGGCCCTGCGTCTGCAGCCAGAGCGGGAGCCCACCCTCCGCCGAGAGGCGAGCCGCCGCGACGACCTGCGGAGCCAGCCCGCGCTGCGCCCGAATGGTGAAGCTCGTTCCGGTCTCGTCCGCCAGGAGCAGGGCCGCGCGGCTCGGCTTCACCATCTCGGCGACGGCGTCGAGGAAGAGGTTCAGGATCCGGGGCAGGTCGAAGCCGGCCGACAGGGCCTTGGCGACCTCTTTCACCACCGGAGCCAGGTCCGGGTGCGTGACCTCGGGGGTCCCGTTCGTCTCGGTTGCGGGTTCCTGGGCCGCGGCGGGTCGGCGGGCGCGGAGCGAGGCGACCTGCAGCAGAAGCTCCTGCTTTTCCTCGCCCTGCCGGATCACCAGCGCGAGTTCCTCACGCGTGAACGGCTTCCGGAGCACGAGGTCCGCGGCCTCGAGCGCTTCGCGGTCCTCGGGCGCGAGCCCCTCGGTCTGGTACAGGCACACGACCACCGCGGAAGGGGAGAGCTGGCGCGAGCGGGCGATGAAGCTCGTGAGGTTGCGGACGGGAGCGGTGACATCGATGAGGACCAGGTCCACCTCGGTCGTGCGGAGCATCCGAAGCGCCTCGTCCTGACCGGACTCGGTGAAGACCGATCGATTGCCCAGCTCCCGGAGGAGTCGGGCGCAGAGCGGAGGATCCGCCGTGACGACGAGGGCGGCTCTCATGCCTTGAGCTCTTCCGGGACCTCGACGGCGACCGGGAACTCGAGGGTCAGGATCGCGCCGCGCCCCCCGGGCCCATTCTCGGCCCGAATCGTGGCACGGTGCACGTCGGCAATCGCCCGGCAGATGGCGAGCCCGAGCCCCGAGCCCCCGGGCTTCGTCGTGAAGAACGGATCGAAGACCTTGCCCAGCAAGGCCTCAGGAATCCCGGGGCCGGTGTCGGAGACCTGAAGCCGGAGCGCGGCGGCCCGGCCCGGTTCTTCGTGCTTGTCCAGCCGGATCGTCAGCTCCCCGTCGGGTCCCATCGCCTGCAAGGCATTGAGAAACAGGTTCAGGAACAACTCCTCGAGCTTCTCCGGATTGCCGGCCACGGGACACACGTCTACAGGGTACTGCCGGTGCACAACCGTTCGCGCCTCCTCCAACTGGCCTTGCAGGAGCTGGAGGGTTGCCTCGATAGGCTCCCGGAGGTCGAGGGGTTGGAGCTGATCCTCGGGCGGTTTCGACAGATCGCGCAGGCGTTCCAGGAGACCTTCGATGCGGCCGATCTCCCGGACGGCGACCTTCGCGAAGTCCTCGCGGAAATCCTCGTTGGTGAACTTCTTCGGGAGGAGTTGGGCGAACGTCTTAATCGCGACCAGCGGATTCTTGATCTCGTGGGCGATCCCGGACGCGAGGGCGCCGAAGGACGCGAGCCGTTCGGCGCGTTGTTTCTCCCGCTCGAGCTCCTTGAGATGGGTGAGATCGCTGAAGACGAGCACGGCGCCCAGAAGACGTCCGTAGCTGTCGTGGAACGGCGAGGTGGAGTACACGACGGGCGCCGCGCCCCCCGTGCTCCCCGAGAGCGTCGTCTCGACGTGGAGCCGGGGCTGGCCGTCGGCCAAGGTCGCGCCGATCGCGGCTGAGAGCGCCGCAGGGAGTTGGCCCACGAGGCCCGAGCGGACGCGCGTGGCATCGAGCCCGGTGAGGCGCTCCGCGGCAGGGTTGAACAACGTGACGTGGCCCTCCACGTTGACCGCCACGACCCCGCTCTCCATGGTCTTGAGGATGTTCTCCACGTACTCGTTGACGAGCACCACCTGGTGATAGAGCTGGGCGTTCTTGATCGCGATGGCCGCGTGGCCGGCAAGCGTGGAGAGGAGATCCAGGTCCTCCGCGAAATACGGATCCCCCGAGCGCTTGGGGCCGACCACCAGGAAGCCGGTCAGCTCGTTCTCGTGGAGGATCGGAACAGCCACTTCGCCGCCGAGTCGGTGAAGGTCGTCGAGGGCAAGGACGGTGTCCGGGCGCGCGACGCCGTGGATCAGGTCATCGCGGAGCATCGGGGCCCTCTCTGCGCGGAGCAGCGCGGGGAGGCCGGCTGTTTCCGATATTGGCGGCAGGTCACGGGGACCTTTGATGTCTACCCCGCCTCGCATTGCCGCGAGCCGATACTCGCCCCGGTCAGAGTCGCGGACGAAGATTTCGACGATCTCCGGCTGGAACGTCCGGCTCGTCACATCGCACGCGTACGGCAGGAGCGACCGTAGCTCAAGCATCGTCGCCATCCGTCGCGTGGCCTCCCGAAACGTCCGTTGGTAGTCGTAGGTGCTCCGGTAGAGATAGCGGTCGAAGGTCCGTTGGATCTGGCCTTTCAGGGGAGCGAACAGCAGCGCCACGACCAGACCGAGCACGATGTCCCGCGCCATCCCCAGCTGATCTTCGGGGAACAGAACGTTAGAGCTGACGATGAGCCCAGTAAGGATCCCACCTGCCGCGACAAACGCCGCTATATACACCACGCCCTTTTTGACGACCACCCGGATGTCCATCAGCCGATGCCGGATAATCGCATGCCCGATCATCGTTAGGCTGAGGATCCCGACAAGCGGGCCGTATTTGGTGAACTGAGAGGTTCCAAAAATCAGAGGAATAAGCAAGTTGGTGATGGCGCCGAGCATAATTGGTATCAGAAGCCCGAGAACGAGATAGCGGAGTTGCAGCTTCATGAGACCAACCGAGTGACGATAGTGCCATATCAAAGTAAGAAACCCATGACCAAAGCATGTCCAGAAGTACAGCGCGAAGAGATGGTAAAGCGGACCATAAGTCCATTGAATTCCCCCGGGGATCAAGGCCACCGAACGCGCAACTAGAGGAGTGAAGGATACAAAGGTGAAAAATCCACATAGAATACCGAAGAGTACGATGTCCCACTCCCACTGCAACTCAGATCTGGGCGGGAAAACCTTGGAGAGCACGAGCACGCCAAAGGCGACCAAGCTGCCGGCAGCAAAGGGTAAACGCGCGAATGTTGTATACGCCCAGGGCTCGTTATGAGCGAAGAAGACTCCCAAGACCCAAAGCCCGCCAGCCGTCGCGACCCAGGCAAAAGTCCTGTTAGGCGCTTTTGTGGGGTTCTTCTGGAGAACATACCAGCCGATCAGGACATTAAGAATGCTGATGAGAACGAGGATGACGTTTAAGCTCATATCCGGCGCTTTAGCTCAGTGTCAATGTTCGCAGTATCACGTCTTGATCGTTGTCGGTACATCCTGTGCGACGGGGAATTCGATGACTATCGTTGCACCGCGAGCGTCGGAATTGTTCTGGGCGCGAATTGTCGCGCGATGAGCGTCCGCAATCCCCCGGCAGATCGACAGCCCCAGCCCAGACCCTCGCGGCTTGGTCGTTACGAACGGATCGAAGATCCTTCCCACCAGAGATTCAGGGATTCCCGATCCGGTATCCTCGATGTCCGCGACGACGCTCTGGTTCCCGAAATACTCACGGGTCGTCAACCTGATCGAGAGCTCGCCTCCAGGCTCCATCGCTTCCAAGGCGTTCATGAAGAGGTTGAGGAAGAGCTGCTTGAGCTGCGCTGGATCACCAGCGACGAGAGGCAATTCGCTCGGGTAAGCACTTTTGACCGTGATGTGTGCTTGCTTCAGTTGGCCACGGAGAAGGGCTAGAGTCTCCTCTATCGGGACTTTAAGGTCCACTGGTGTTAAGGAGCGCGCGGCCGGAGTGGCAAGGCCTCGGAGGCGAGCAACCAATTCGTCAATCCGTTCAATCTCGCGTGTAACGACCTTGGAGAACTCTCCACGGAAGTCTGCCTCCGTGAAGCGTTCGGGCAGTAGCTCAGCGAAAGTCTTGATCGCAACGAGGGGATTCTTGATCTCGTGGGCGATGCCGGAGGCAAGCGCCCCGATCGACGCGAGCCGCTCGGCGCGTTGCTTTTCACCTTCGAGCTCCTTCAATCGCGTCAAATCACTGAACACGGCGACAGCACCGAGGATTGTTCCGGAACGATCTCGGAGAGTGGACGTAGAGCAGATTACGGGAGTCAGATTTCCGGCGTCATCCTGGATTACGGTTTCCAAATGTGGGCGGGGCTGACCATCCTTTATAGTGGCTTCCAACGACTCTGCTAACGGGGAGGGCAGGGTATTTGGCGGGTTGTCCTTGATGTCCTTCGCTCGAAGCCGCGTCATACGCTCAGCAGCGGAGTTGAAGAGGGTCACAGTGCCGTCAGCGGCAACCGCCACAACCCCGCTCTCCATAGTGGCGAGGATGTTCTCGATGTATTCGTTGACCAGCACAACCTCACGGTAGAGTTGCGCGTTCTTGAGAGCGATCGCAGCCTGGCTGACGAGCGTGCTGAACAGGTCGATGTCCTCGGAGAAGTACGGATCGCCGGAGAGCTTGGGACCCATCAAAAAGAAGCCGGTGAGCTTCTCGTCCTCGAGGATAGGCATAACGAACTCACTCCCAAGACGGCGTAGGTCTTCGAGAACGGCTTGAGTCTCGGCGTCAGAAGCGAGTCGTTTCAGCTCATCGCCTAGGACGTGAGTCTTCCGTTTGGAGAGTAAAGTCAGGAGGGCGGAAGAAGCATGTACAACTTCCTGTCCCTGGATTTCGCCGACTTCGATGCTCCTTCGAATAGCTAACCTTCTGTACGTGGGCGCAGTTAGATCCAAGGTGTAGACCGCCACAAACTCAGGTTTTACCGTCTTGGCGATCGCCTCGCAGGCGTAGTGAAGCAGTGCGTCGAGATCGAGTATCCCCGCCATAGTCCTGGTGATCTCACGAATGGCGCGCTGGTAGTCGTAAGGTTCCCGGAAGAAATAACGGTCCACCCAGCCCTGACCCCAGCGCTTAAGGGGCTGAAAGAGTAGCGCGATCAAGAGGACGAGCGTCAGTTCCATCCACAGGGGTAGGTCTCTTGGCCGTGAGCCTAGTAGTCCCGACGATAGCCAAACTAGCAGCACGAACACGCCGCCGGCCACTGCGACTGCAAGGAGATACGTCACGCTCCTGCGGATGACAAGTCGGATGTTCATCAGTCGATAACGAATGATGGAGTGAGCAATCAACGCGATCATCAAGATGCTGAATAGTGGCCCGTAGGGACTGAAGCGAGACGAGCGAAAGGCCAAGGGCACGATGAGATTTGTGATCGTTCCGCCCAGGATCGGTAATAGGACGGCAAGGAATACGTATCGGACTTGCAAGTTTTCGATTCCCTTGAGAATGCGCAACTTTCTTGCAAGGAAGAACAGACTATAGCTTAGACAAGATATGAAATAGACCCCGAAAAGTGGATGGAGTGGGCCATACGTCACATGGAGTACGCCGTTTATCGCGCTCGTGCTTGTCGCTATAAGAGGCGTGAACGAAACGAGAAATGCACCGACACCGGTTGCGGTGAAGAGCCGGCTCAGCATTCGTGAGGGAGCAGGCCGTGGGGAGGGAAAGGCACTAGCAAAGAGAAAGAAGAACAAGGGGATGGCGGACGCGGAGGCAAAGGCCATCCTCGCCCAAATTACTCCCCAGTGCGTTACGGCAAATGCGTTGACGAGACCATTGCTCAGGGTCCAAGCAGCTACGGCAGCAGAAAAGATACCGAAATATCGGTTAATTCGTTGGGATGGGTTCCTAAACCAAACCGCTAGCCCCAAAGTGAGATTGGCGAGTGTGGTTAGTGCGAGAATCGCGAAATGCTCTGTCATTATATTTTGGAGTGTCCCAGGATAAGCACGGAGTGGGTGCCGCCCATGGCATGGGCGTTAATCAAAACGTTCCTGACCCGAGACACTCGTGCCTGGTTTGGCACATAATCGAGGTCGCACTCAGGATCTGGCGTTTCTAAGTTAATGGTTGGCGGGATAACCGATTGCTGCAATGTCAGACACGCTGAAGCGATTTGCAAGGATGACGCTGCCCCCATGGCATGGCCAATCATCGATTTAATTGAACTGACGGGTATGTTATAAGCAACCTCACCGAATGCGCGCTTGAAGGCTCGAGTCTCGACAAGATCGTAATCCGGGAGAGCGTTGCCATGGGAGTTTATGAAGTCGATGAGAGTTGACCCGAGACTCGCTCGGACCAACGCTGTATGAATGGCCTCGGTGAGCGCGAGTTCGCCGGCATCGATCCGCGAACCGTATCCCCCTTCGTTTCCAGTCCCGAACCCGAGAACTTCGGCGTAGACTGTCGCTCTCCTCGCAATGGCATGTTCCATATCTTCAAGAACACAAACTGCCGAGCCTTCCCCGAGCACGATGCCGTCGCGTCGCAGGTCATAGGGCCTTGAGCCTCGGGTTGGTGGATCATCGAACTTGGAGAGAGTTCCAGAAGCGCAAAAAGTCGCAAAGCAAAGCGGAGAAATCGGGGCTTCGGTGCTTCCTGCGAAGACGACATCCGCATGCCCGTCGCTGGTCTGCGAGTATCCCCACTGAACGGCATCCAAACCGGTGGTGCATGCGGAAGCCAGAGTCATGGCTTGACCGCGAATTCCAAGTTCCATCGACACATGACCGACGGGGGCGTGAGCTGGGTACTCGATGCCACTCATTTCTGGAATGCCGCTGACTCCTGAGTGCTGAAAACCTATTCTAGCTGCCTCGTACACGTCTCCGACGCCGTTTGCGGACGTCCCAACGCAAACCATGACTCGTTCAGCTGACTCTTGAGTCAGAACGATCCCCGAATCTTCGAGGGCGAGCTTGGCGGCGGCGACGGCGAACTGCGAGAAGCGGCCGCGGTGCTTGACCCTTCGGGGATGCATGAAGTCCGCGGGGTTGAAGTTGCGGACCTCGGCGGCGACCTTGCAGGGGTAGGGCGAGGGATCGAACGCGGTGATATAGTCTACGGCGGAGTGCCCGGCGACGAGGTTCCTCCAGAATTGATCCTTGCCGATGCCATTGGGGGCCACCACGCCGAGGCCGGTGATCACTACCCGGCGCCGATTCATCGTGCAGGCCTCCCTCCTCAAGTTGGGCGGGGAAAAGTCGACATTACCCTAGCAGGGATGCTTCGGGAATTACAACAAATTTTCCTCTCCGGCGTGCCCTATCCGGCCTGCCCGGCCGATTGGCCGGCGACACGGTAGAATAGGCTCAGCCCTGGAGGTTCGGTGGGTCTCCGTCGGCGCGAGTTTCTGGTCTCGCTGCTGGCCTTTCCCCTGCTGTCGCGGGTCGGCCGGGCCGCCGAGTTGGTCCGCTCGGCGAGCTATCATGTCGACATCGGCATTCTATTCGGCCTGTTCACCTTCGCGCTGGACGGCGCGGTCGACGAGCAGGTGGACCGGACGGCCGGGCGGTATCGGGTCCTGGTCGCCGGGGACGGGCCGGGTATCGACAACCGGATCGAGTCGGAGGGGGTCATCCAGGCTGGCCGGTTCACCCCGACCAGTACCTCCGGGCTGTTCAGAGTCAAAGGGCGCGAGAGCCGGACCACCATCCGGTATGACTGGGACCAGGGCCGCGCCCACTATCAGCACAGGAGTCAGACCTTCCTGCTGGGGCGCGAGCGCCTGGCGGACGATGTGGTCGCGATTCCAGCCGGCCAGCCCCTGGACGACATCGTGACCGCCACCCTGAACTACGCCGAAGGGGTCCTGACCGGGAACGGACAGGGGAGCTACGAGACGTTCGTGGTCCGCCGGGCGCGCCCCAAACAGGAGGGCCCTGATGACGTGCCGCCCGGCCGCTACCGGGCCGAGATCGTCCCGCTTCGGTTCACCGTCACCGAAGACAAAGAGACCGGGCGGCCAGTGTGTCTCCTGGACCTCACGCGCTTTTCGTCCTGGGCGAGCGCCGCTAACCCTGCCCGGATCGTCTTCGGAGCGAACCGGCGGCCCGAGTCTATCCACGCCTCCCTGATCCTGGGCACGGCGGTCCGGATTACATTCCGCCGGGCGTCGTGATCGTCCCGGCGGGAGGGTGACCTGCCGGCCGCGGGGCCCCCGGCTTCGCGTGGCGCCCGGTCGCGGTAAATCGGGTACAATCGCCTCGATGGTCAAGCAGGTGGAGCCGGGCGTTGCGCGGATCCTGGACGGGCTCAACGACGCCCAGCGCGAGGCTGTCACCCACGACCAGGGTCCCCTCCTGATCGTTGCCGGCGCCGGGACTGGCAAGACGACGGTGCTCACCCGGCGCATCGCGTACCTGATCGCCGCGAAGCGCTGCCGCCCCGGGGAAATCCTCGCCCTCACCTTCACGGACAAGGCCGCCGCCGAGATGGAGGAGCGAGTGGATATGCTCGTTCCCTATGGCTACGCGGACGTCCGGATCGCCACGTTCCACGCCTTCGGCGATCGCCTCCTCAAGGAGAACGCCCTGGAGGTGGGGCTCACGCCCGACTTCAGGGTGCTGAATCGGGCCGAGCAGATCGTGTTCTTCCGCGATCACCTCTTCGAGTTCCCGCTCGAGCACTACCGGCCGCTGGGCGACCCGACGCGGTACCTGGACGCGATCATCGGGCTGTTCTCGCGTGCCAAGGACGAGGACGTGTCGCCGGAGGAGTACCTGGCCTACGCGGAGCGTCTGGCTGCCGCAGCCGCCGGCCAGGCCGAGGATGTCGAGCTGAGAGATCGGGCGGCCCAGCAGCTCGAGCTGGCGCGGACCTACGCCAAATACCGGGAGCTGATGACGGTCAGTGGCAGCATCGACTTCGGGGACCAGATCGTCTATGCCCTCCGCCTCTTCCGCGCGCGTCCCTACGTCCTGGCCAACTACCAGCGCCGCTTCAAGTACATCCTCGTGGACGAGTTCCAGGACACGAACTACGCCCAGTTCGAGCTGGTCAAGCTGCTGGCCGCCCGCCACAACAACCTGGTCGTCGTCGCCGATGACGACCAGTGCCTCCCGCCGGGCACACCCGTGGAGACGCCGACAGGCCAGCGTCCCATCGAGGCGATCCAGCCGGGTGATCAGGTAGTGACTGCCGTCGGCAAGGGGTTCCTCGGGGTAGGCCACGTCACCCGGGTATTCCGACGCGAGAAACACGCGCGCTTCTTGACGTTTGAGACCGAGTCCGGCTGTCGGATCACCACGACCGACAACCACAAGATGTTCTGTTACGTGCCCAGGGTCTCGCGATCACGGGCGTTCACCTATGTCTATCTCATGGAGCGGCGTGACCTGGGATGGCGGATCGGCGTCACGAAGGACCTCTCAGCCAGGCTCTGCCTGGAGCGTTCGGGCGATCGTATCGTGGGGCTCCGAGCCTGCCGGTCCGAGCAGGAAGCCCGGTACCTCGAAACGCTGTGGTCCCTCACGTACGGAATCCCGTCACTACCGTTCAAGCCCCGGAGACGGATGAAGGTGGTTGGGGAGTACCTCAGGCGCCTGTTCCGCGAGGTGGACTCGCGAAAGGGCGCGGAACGCCTGGCCACCCATCTGGGCGTGGACCTCAAGGCGCATCACTTTGCCCTGGGCGGTGTGCACCGGGGGGGCCAATCGCGCGTCAAGGTCATCCTCACCATGTGCTACCGGCGGACCGTGCCGAAATCGCGCGGTCGCCTTCTGAAAGCTCCTCAGGTTCTCCACGCGGTCTCGCTGGAGACATCGGCACCCGAGGTCATCGAGCGACTCCGGGCGGCCGGGGTCCCGCTGCGCCGGGCGAGGAAAGGCTGGCAGGTGCGCACCACCAGTCCATCACTCCAGGAGATCGGGATCAACGCCGAGTTTCTCTGCGACCTGGTGGACGGCATTCTCGAGGTCCGCTTCGCGGTAGGCACCGTGAACGTGCAGCACAAGGCAGCGCTCGCGATGCCCGCTGGGAATGTGCTGCCGGGGCACTATCTTCCCATCGTCCGAATTAACCGGGTCGTCTACGAGCGCGTCGCGAAAGTGTCGGAGCAATTCCGCACGAGTGAGGTCTACGATCTGGAGGTGGACCGGACCCACAACTTCGTCGCTGACCGCGTGGTCGTTCACAACTCCATCTACAAGTTCCGGGGCGCGGCGATCTCCAACGTGCTGGGGTTCAAGCGGGTCTACCTCGAGGCGCGCGAGATCGTGCTGACGGAGAACTACCGCTCGCCGCAACCGCTCCTGGACGCGGCCTACCGGCTGATCACGCACAACAACCCCGACCGCCTCGAGGTCCAGTACGGCATCATCAAGCGCCTGACCTGCCGGATCCCGCTCGCCCAGGGCGACAGCGGCGGCGAACCCGTGCACCTCCACTTCGAGACCAGCACCCAGGAGGCGGATGCCGTCGCGCTGATGATCGAGCGCAAGGTCGATTCGGGAGCGCACCGTTACTCCGACTTCGCCATCCTGGTGCGTTCCAACAACGACGCCGACCCGTTCCTCCGTTCCCTCAACTTGCGCGCGATCCCCTGGACCTTCTCCGGCAACCAGGGCCTCTACGGCCGTCCGGAGGTGCGCCTGCTGATCGCCTTCCTCCGCGTGGTCGCCCACCCCGACGATTCGATAAGCCTCCACTACCTGGCCTCCTCCGACCTCTACCAGGCCCGGGCCGTCGACCTCGCGCGCTGCGGCACGTACGCCGATCGGAAGAACCGCTGGCTCTTCGACGTCATGCGACGCCTGGAGGAGTTGCCCGAGGTCCGGGACGAGGTCTCCGAAGCCGGAGCCCTGGCCATCCAGCGGGTGGTGAAGGACCTGGAGCGCTATATGGAGCTGGGGCGGGAGCTGCCGACTGGGGAGCTGCTCTACCAGTTCCTCACCGACACGGGGTGGCTCGCCCGGATGTCCAAGGCTTCGACGGCCCGCGAGGAGGCCGAGGTGCAGAACGTCTCGAAGTTCTTCCGCCGGATCCAGGGCGCCTCGAAGGTCCTCCGCTACGACAATGTCCGCGAGTTCGTCAACCACCTGGACGCCCTGATCGGGGCCGGGGAGGATCCGGCGATCGCCGAAGCGGAGGTGGACGCGCCCGCCGTCCATGTCCTGACGGTGCACAAGGCCAAGGGGCTCGAGTTCCCGGTGGTGTACGTCGTGGGGCTCGTTCAGAACCGGTTCCCTTGGCCGACGCGCCGCGACCCCCTCGAGCTGCCCGACGAGCTGATCAAGGACACGCTCCCCGCCGGCGACTTCCACCTCCAGGAGGAGCGGCGGCTCGTCTACGTGGCGATGACGCGCGCCAAGCGGGAGCTCTACCTCACCTCGGCGCGCGACTACGGCGGCACGCGGGAGCGGAAGGTGAGCCAGTTCGTCCTCGAGGCGCTCGACCTCCCGAAGGACGCCACGCGACCGTTCAAGGCCCACCCGATCGAGGAGATCCACCGCTTCGCGCCCGCCGCGGAAGCGGCGGTCGAGGGTGAGCTGGCGCTTGCGCCGGACGACCCCCTCGAGGTGAGCCACAACAAGGTGGACGACTACCAGACCTGTCCGCTCAAGTACAAGTACATCCAGGTCCTCCGCGTCCCGATCCTCCGCCACCACGCGGTCGTCTACGGCAGCACCCTCCACCGCGTGGTCGAGCACTACCTGCGTCGGCGCGCGGCCGGCCTGTACACCCCCCTCGAGGACCTGCTGGGTGTCCTCGAGCGCGAGTGGCGGAACGAGGGGTTCCTCACCTGGGTGCATGAGGAGGCGCGGAAGCAGGCCGGCCGGGAGGCGGTCAGGCGCTTCTGGCACGAGGAAGAGGCCTCGGGGGGAAAGCCCACCCACGTCGAGCGCGACTTCGGCTTCAACCTTGGCCCCGACCACGTGCGGGGGCGCTGGGACCGGGTGGATGAGCTCGAGGAAGGTCCGGTCATCATCGACTATAAGTCCTCCGACGTCCGGGACCAGCGGAAGGCGGACGAGCGCGCGGGCGACAGCCTCCAGCTCAAGATCTACGCGCTCGCGTGGAAGGAGATGTTCGGGCGGCTCCCGGCGCGCGTGGAGCTGCGGTTTCTGGAGTCGGGCGTGGTGGGCCGCCACACCCCGACGGCGGAGGATGTCAGCGAGGCCATCGGCGCCGTGAAGGCGGCGGCGGCTGGCATCCGCGCGCGCCGCTTCGAGGCGACGCCGTCGTATCAGGCCTGCCGGTTCTGCGCCTACAACCAGGTCTGCCCGTTCACCGCGACCCGGGAGTAGGGTTACCGGGGGGGGACGGCAGGCCCTCGACTTTAGACCTAAAAGAGTCGAGAAAATGCCGAGTTACATGCCACTGCGTGCCATTTTGGATACTCCCGGTCGACCAGCTACAACGGCTTGGGGCTAGTATGTTCAGTTCGTATACGGTTGAATACAATGATACGGACAAACTATGTGGAGTCGAGCTACATCGCGCTTCGTAATGGGACGAGCATACTAGGGGCTGCTGCGATTTTCATTTTGGCAGTGGCGGCATGGGGGTGAGGCGGCCCCGGATAAAGGCCCGGGCATGGCGGCACACCAGGCCCGATTCCCCAAAGCGCATGCCCCTTCGCCGCGGCCCGGGAGTGAGCGCCGCTCATGAAGAAGCTGACGGGCGAGCCATGGATGCTTGCGGACGGTTATGGCCGGGGACTTCCGCCGTTTACGGTTAACCTCATCGTGCGGGACGTGGCGCGGTCACTTCGCTTCTACCGGGACGTGCTGGGGGCCACCGTCCACTACTCGGACCCCGACTTCGCCGCGCTCAAGGTGGGCCGCGCCGAACTGACGCTTCACGCCGACCATACCTACGACAAGCACCCGTGGTACTCGCGCCTCACCTCTGGTGAGCCCCGCGGTCTGGGCGCGGAGCTCCGTCTCTTCGGCGTGTACCCCGACGCCGTCGAGGCGCGCGCGTGTGAAGCGCGCGTGGTCGTCGTCCAGCCTGCCACCAGGAAAGAAGGGCATGGCTGGCGTGAGGTCACGGTGGAAGATCCGGACGGCTACGTCTGGGCCGTTGGCGTCCCGGTAGTACAATGATGCAGACGTCGAGGGGTCGGAGATGCGGATCAGGGTTCGACTGGATCCAAAGACCGAGAGCCTAATCAATCAGTTGGCCAGGCAGACAGGCCGGACGAAATCCGAGGTCATCCGGCAGGCGCTGAAAGCGTTCGCTCGCGCCGAGGCCCATGCAGAAACGCGTACCGGTCCCTACGGGGCGATCGCCCATCTGATCGGGTCTGCGCGTGGCGGGCCGAAGGATCTCTCGGAGCGAACGGGGAAGAAGCTGCGTATGCTCCTGCAGGCGCGCCGGCCAGGTTGGCCCGGTTTTCCGTGATTCCCTGAGTCGGATGGACCCCGTTACCGCCCCGTCTGTCGAAATGGCTGCCGTCGCGGCTGGCGGTCATAGCAGGCGCGCCCAGCCGCGCGTCGTAGGCGTGGCGAGCGCGCTCCTGCTCGCCGGCGCGGCCTGGCTGGCCGCGGAGTACGGCCTCCGGCAAGCTGCGCTCTTCCTCGTCGGCGCGGGCCTCGGCCTCGTCCTCTATCACTCGGCCTTCGGGTTCACCACGGCCTTCCGTGTCTTCGTCTCCGCTGGGGACGGCCGCGGCCTCCGGGCGCAGATGCTGATGCTCGCTGTGGCCACGCTGCTCTTCGCGCCGATGCTCGCCTCCGGGGAGGTCATGGGCCACGCTGTGGGTGGAGCAGTGGCTCCGGCCGGGGTATCCGTGCTCATCGGCGCCTTCATCTTTGCCATCGGCATGCAGCTCGGGGGCGGCTGAGGCTCCGGCACCCTGTTCCAGCTGGGAGCTGGAATCACGCGGACCGCGCTGGCGCTCGTCGCCTTCGTCGCAGGCTCCGTGCTCGCGACCTTCCACATGCCGTTCTGGTGGAATCTCCCCGCGCTCGGCGAGATCTCCCTCGGAGAGACGCTCGGCTGGACCGAGGCGGTGGCGCTCCAGCTCGCCGCGCTCGCGCTGCTCGCGGCGGCGACCGTGGGGATCGAGCGGTCGCGGCTCGGTCCGCGTCAGGCCGTCAAGCGCTCGGCCGGCGGCGTGGCCCGGCTGATCCACGGCCCGTGGCCGCTCCTGGCTGGGGCCGTGGCGCTCGCCGCGCTCAACGCGCTGACGCTCGTCCTGGCCGGGCACCCCTGGGGTATCACGTGGGCGTTTACCCTGTGGGGCGGGAAGCTCCTTCAGGCGGTGGGCTACGATCTCTCGACGGTGCCGTTCTGGAGCGGCGAGTTCCAGCAGGCCGCGCTGGCCGCTCCCGTGCTGGCCGACGTGACGACGGTGATGGACCTGGGCCTCGTCCTGGGCGCGTTCCTCGCCTCGGGGCTGGCCGGACGCTTCGCCCCGGCGCGGCGAATCCCGCTCGGCGTCGCCGTCGCGTCGCTGCTCGGCGGGCTCCTCCTGGGCTATGGCGCGCGGATCGCCTTCGGCTGCAACATCAGCGCCTACTTCAGCGCCATCGCCTCGACGAGCCTTCACGGCTGGCTGTGGGGCCTCGCGGCCCTCGCCGGCACACCGGTCGGGGTCGGGCTCCGCGCGCTCTTCTGGGCGGACCACGAGTCCGACGCGCCCGCCTGTTGAGCTGGGCTAGCGCCCCACTCCTCCTATCCATGGCCGGGTGTCTCCTCTGTGGGCCGAATCTGTATCCTCCCGGAGACAGTTCACCCAGGCCGGCCCGGGGTGGTATGCTGGGCCGGGTAGTCACGCATGGCCGAGCGCAATCCCCAGGAGGTCACCCTGAACACGCTGCACGAGGACCTGCGCGCGGGCTTCGCTGACCTGAAGGGCGAAATGCGCGCGGGCTTCTCTGACCTGAAGGGCGAAATGCGCGCGGGCTTCGCTGACCTGAAGGGCGAAATGCGCGCCGGCTTCGCCGACCTCAAGACCACGCTGGTCACGGGATTCGGTAACCTGCCCACCCGGGAGTCCAGCGAGGAGATGGTCCGGCTGCTCCGCGATTCGAACCGGCTCCAGGAGGAGCGGTTTACCCAGCTCGACCTCCGCATCCGCGAGCAGCACCTCGAGACCCAGCAGGCCCTCCACGCGGTAGCGGAGGGTCTGGGGGCCCTGACCGATGAGGGCAGGACGCTGTCCGCCGACATCAAGGCCCTCATCGCCCGCCTCGATGCGCTCATCAAAGGCCGGGGCGACGGCAGCCCTACCGCATAGCGCTCTTTTGCTCATGATCGGTCGCCCTTCTACGGCTCCCTGAGGATCGTCTCCTCCATCCGCTGGAAGCGCCGCCGGAGCGGCTCGAGCCCCTCACGGTGCGTGATCACGTAGAGCTGGTTCCGGCGGATCGCGGCGATCACCTGCTCGGCCACTTCCTCGGGCTTCAGGGTCCGTCCCATCAGCTCCACGGGCTCCCGCCCGGGCTGCCCGCCCGGGTTCCGCAGCGCCTCGGGGCGGGTCCGCTCACTCTCGCGGATGCGCGTCGCCACGCCCATCGGGCAGAGCACCGAGACCCCGATGTCGTAGGGCCTCAAGTCCTTGGCCAGCGTCTCCGAGAGCCCCACGACAGCGTACTTGGTCGTGTTGTAGATCCCGAGCCCCTGGGAGGCGACGAGGCCAGCCATGGAGGCGGTATTGATGACGTGGCCCCCCTCGCCCTGGGCGATCATGCGCGGGAGAAACGCGAGGAGGCCGTGGATCACGCCCCAGAGGTTGACGCCTATCACCCACTGCCAGTCGCGGTGCGTCGCGGTCTCGAGGCCGCCCCAGAGGGCCACGCCGGCGTTGTTGCAGAGGACGTGAACGCGGCCGAACGCGGTCCAGGCGCGCTCGGCCAGGGTCTGGACCTGGTCCGGAACGGAGACGTCGGTCCTGACCGCGACGGCGTTGCCGCCGGCCGCTTTGATCTCCTCGACAACGCGGGCCATCCCGGCCTCGTCGAGGTCCGCCAGAACGAGCCGGGCCCCTTCGCGCGCCAGTGCCAGGGCGAGCGCCCGGCCGATGCCACTCGCGCCTCCCGTGACGACAGCCACGCGGTCCTTCAAGCTCTCCATGGCTCCTCCCCGCGCGTTGCTCGCGCTGTGACGCCAGTCTCGGACCACGTCGAGGAGGTGTCAAGGGCATTGTCCGAGGCCTCGTGCTATCCTTGGGCTCGCCTGTCCCAGAGCCTGTCTGAATGCGGTACACTCTCGCCGGGAGGACGCCATGAGCAAGGGCGCAGAGGTGCGATACGCGGTGGTCGACGGGTGGGGGAGGCTGCCGCCGGGCTACCGCTACGTGGAGGCGGCCGGGGCGGCGGTGGACTCCAAGGACAATGTCTACGTCTTCTGCCGGGGCGAGCACCCGGTGATCGTCTTCGACCGGGAGGGCAACTTCCTCCGCTCCTGGGGCGAGGGGCTGGTCTCGCGGGCCCACGCGGTCACGATCGGCCCCGACGACGAGGTCTGGCTCACCGACGACGGGAACCACACCATCCGGAAGTTCACGCCCGACGGGAAGCTCCTCCTGACCATCGGCGATCCCGATAAGCCGGCGACGCTCCAGAGCGGCAAGCCCTTCAACCGCCCCACCCACGTCGCCCTCTGCCCGCGCACGGGTGACCTTTACATCTCCGACGGCTACGGCAACTCGCGCGTCCACAAGTACGACCCGCGGGGCCGACACCTCCTCTCCTGGGGCGAGCCGGGCACCGACCCCGGGTGCTTCAACCTCCCGCACAACATCGCCACGGATGCGGAGGGGCTCGTCTACGTCGCCGACCGGGAGAACCACCGGATCCAGATCTTCGATTCCCAGGGGCGCTACCTGGGGCAGTGGAACAACCTGCACCGTCCCTGCGGGCTCTTTGCCGACCCGCGGAACGAGCGCTACGTCTACGTGGGGGAGCTCGGCACCAGCCTGGCGGTCAACGCGGCGGTCCCGAATCTCGGAAACCGGGTGAGCATTCTCTCGACGAAGGGCGAGCTGGTCGCGCGGGTCGGCGACCGCTTCGGGGGCGAGCAGCCGGGCCAGTTCGTGGCCCCGCATGGCGTCGTGACCGACTCGCGGGGCGACCTCTACGTGGCCGAGGTCGCCTACACCTTCAAGGGCCGCCACGAGAACCCGCCGCGCGAGATCCGAAGCCTGCAGAAATTCGCCCGTACCGGGCGGTAAGCGGCGAAGATCGAGGGCACGCAACGCGCCACCGAGAAGGAGGGTCTTATGGCTGAGACGGTCAGTCTCGTCGACTACTTCTACATCGAGACCCCGGACAAGCCGGGCGAAGCCGCCCGCGTGCTGAACCAGCTCAAGGCGGCTGGCGTGAATCTCCTCGCGTTCTCGGGATTCCCGAAGGGCAAACGCTCGCAGCTCGACTTCGTTCCCGCCGACTCGTCCGGGTTCAGGGCGGTGGCGAAGGCGGCGAAGTGGAAGCTCAAGGGCCCGAAGAAGGGGTTCCTGATCCAGGGGGACGACCGGGTCGGGGCGCTCGCCGACCTCCTCCAGAGGCTGGCCGACGCCCGGATCAACATCACGGCCACCGACGCGGTCTGCGGCGGCGCCGCCCGCTACGGTGTGATCCTCTGGGTGAAGCCGCGCGACATCAAGCGGGCGGCCAAGGTGTTCGGGATCGCGTAGGACAATCGGAGGGGGCCCGGGTACCCGCGCCGGAGGCGCGGGTGTCCCCCTCCGAGGCCTCCCCCAGGAATGGTCGTTCGAGCCGAGGGGCTGCCGACGAGCCGCAGGCGAGGAGAGCCACGAGGCGAGGCCCG
>JACQWB010000281.1 GCA_016209385.1 Candidatus Rokuibacteriota bacterium | reverse complement strand
TCTCCGCACACCGAACACACCTCTGCCGGAACGCCATCGATGACTACAACATGCCCGTGATGTCGGACAGTGTGGACGATCTTCCTCTCCTCGTACTCTCCTGAGCAATCCTTGATCGAACACTTCATCATGTCTCCCGCGCGCGGCCACTCCCGACTCGCCTCGCTAAATTCCTACCAGCATGCCACCGCGCACGACGACGACCCCCAGCAAGGCGACCCTTCACGCAATGCCCAGCTGGCGGCCCGCGAGCTGGAGCGAGTTCTTCATCAGCATGGCGATCGTCAACGGTCCCACCCCGCCCGGGACGGGCGTGATTGCCTGGGCCCGCCGCCCGACGGAGTCGAAGTCCACGTCGCCCACGAGCCGGCCGGTTTCGAGACGGTTGACGCCCACGTCGATCACCCACGCCCCCTCTTTCACCATGTCGCCGGTAATGAACCTGGGCCGCCCGGCGGCCACGCAGAGGATGTCGGCCCGCCGCGTATGGGCCGCGAGGTCCCGCGTGCGCGTGTGGCAGATCGTGACCGTCGCATGGCGGGCGAGCAGGAGTTGGGCCAGCGGTTTCCCGACCAGTCGCGAGCGCCCTACGACCACGGCCTCGGCGCCCTCGAGCTTGGCGCCGTAGTGGTCGAGGATCTCGAGGCAGCCGGCCGGCGTGCACGGCACGACAGCGGGCGCGCCGGCCAGGAGTCGACCCAGGCTGGCCGGGGTGAGCCCGTCCACGTCCTTGGTCGGCACGATCCGCGCGACAGCCTCGTCCTCGTCGAGGCCCTTCGGGAGCGGAAGCTGCAGGAGGATGCCGTGGATCGCGCGGTCGGCGTTGAGCCGGTCCAGGAGCGCGAGGAGGTCGGCGCGCCCGAGGCCTTCCGGGTAGACGAACTCCGCCGACGCGATGCCCAGGGACTCGGCCGTTCGCCGCTTGCTCCCCACGTAGACCTTCGACGCCGGGTCGTCGCCCACCAGCACGACCGCGAGCGTCGGCGACGCCCCGGTCGCCTCCCGGAGGGCCGCGACCCCGCGCCGCACCTCGTCCAGCACCTTCTGGGCCACCGCGTTGCCATCCAGGATCTGCGCCATGGGATCCGCCCGCCTCACCTTCGTCCTCTTCCCCGGGGAGAGGGCAGGGTCAGGGGGAAAATGAAAGGGGGCTCACGCCCCCCCGGATGTCCGAGCCCGCGCGTGCGCTCATACAGGGCAGAGCTGCCGGAGACGGCGGATCTCCAGGGCCTTGCCGCTCTCGGGGTCGATCCGCACCAGCGCGCCGTGAAGCGCCGCCGGCCCCTTCGCCGGCTCGAACCGGTTCGGGAGCCCCGAGACGAAGCGCTCGATCGCGAGCTCGCGTGCGACGCCGATGACCGAGTCAACGGGCCCGGTCATCCCCACGTAGGTCAGGTAGGCGGTCCCGCCCGGGAGGATGCGCTCGTCGGCGGTCTGGACATGCGAGTGCGTCCCCATCACGGCGCTGACCCGGCCGTCGAGGTACCAGCCCATGGCCTGCTTCTCCGACGTCGCCTCGGCGTGCATGTCCACGATGATCACCGGCGTCTCGGCCCTGAGCTGGGGCAGCAGCGCGTCGGCAGTCCGGAACGGGCAGTCGATGGTGGGCATAAACACCCGCCCCTGGAGGTTCAGCACCGCGATCCCGAGGGGCCCGGCCTTGACGACGTACGAGCCCGCGCCCGGGGCGCCGGGCGGGTAGTTGGCCGGGCGGAGGAGGAGGTTCTCCTTGGCGATGAACTCGAGCACCTCCCGCTTGTCCCAGACGTGGTTGCCCGACGTCAGCACGTCCACGCCCCCATCGAGGAGCGCGCGCGCGATCGGAGGCGTGACGCCGAAGCCGGCCGCGGCGTTCTCCACGTTGGCGATGACGAGGTCCAGCCCGTGCTCGCGCCGGAGGGCGGGGACGAGGCTCAGCACGGCCCTTCGGCCGGGCTCGCCGAAGACATCCCCGACGAGCAGGACGCTCAGGGGCCGGCTCACCGGGCGATCTCCACAGCGCGGGTCTCGCGGATCACGGTGACCTTGATGTGGCCCGGGTACTGCATCTCGCTCTCGATCCGCTTCGAGATCTCCTTGGCGAGCTGGTGGGCCTCCAGGTCCGAGACCACGTCCGACTTGACCAGGATCCTGAGCTCGCGCCCGGCCTGGATCGCGTAGGCGAGGTCCACGCCCTTGTAGGACTTGGCGATCTCCTCCAGCATGGCGAGCCGCTTGATGTAGCTCTCGAGCACCTCGCGCCGGGCGCCCGGTCGAGCGGCCGAGATGCCGTCGGCCGCCTCCACCAGGACCGCCTCGATCGTGGCGGGCTCGATGTTCTCGTGACCGCAGAGGGCCGCGTTAAGCACCGCGGGCGGCTCGCCGTACTTGGTCAGCACCTGGGCCGACAGCTCCGGGTGGCTTCCCTCCTGCTCGTGGGTCAGAGCTTTACCGATGTCATGGAGCAGACCCATCCGCCGTGCCAGCTTCGCGTCGCCCTTGATCTCGGCGGCCATCATCCCCGCGAGCCAGGCGACCTCCTTCGAGTGCTGGAGGCAGTTCTGACCGTAGGAGGTGCGGTACTTGAGGCGGCCGACGAGCCGGACCAGCTCGGCGTGGAGACCGTGGACCCCCAGCTCGAAGCAGGCCTTCTCCCCTTCCTCCTTGAGCTGCTGCTCCATCTCCTTCTTGACCTTCTCCACCACTTCCTCGATCCGGGCCGGGTGGATCCGGCCGTCGGCGACGAGGCGCTGGAGGGCGAGCCGCGCGATCTCCCGTCGCAGCGGATCGTAGGCTGAGATGATGACGGCCTCCGGGGTGTCGTCGACGATGATGTCCACCCCCGTGGCCAGCTCCAGCGCGCGGATGTTGCGCCCCTCGCGGCCGATGATCCGCCCCTTCATGTCGTCGGAGGGGAGGTCCAGGATCGAGACCGCGGTCTCGACGGTGTAGTCGGGGGCCAGCCGCTGGATCGTGGTGGCCAGGACTTCCTTGGCCTTCTGGTGGGCGGTCTCGCGCGCCTCCTCCTCGATGCGCATGGCGATCAGCGCCGCCTCGCGGCGGGTTTCTTCCTCCATCCGGGCGAGGAGCTGCCGCTTGGCCTCTTCGGCCGTGAGGCCGGCGATGACCTCGAGCTTCCGGCGCTCGGATTCCAGCAGAGTCGCGAGCTGGTCTTCCTTCTCCTTGATCCCCCGCTCGCGATTCGTCAGCTCGCGCTCTTTGCCCTGGACCTCGCCCTCGCGCCGGTCGAGCTGGTCGAGGCGGCGCGTGAGCTGCTCCTCCTTCTGGAGGACGCGCCGTTCAGCCTGGTGGAGCTCGCGCTGGTGCTCCCGGGTCTCGCGTTCCGATTCGGTGCGCGCCTTGAGGACGACCTCCTTCGCCTCAATGGCGGCGTCTTTGCGCTTGGCTTCGGCGTCGCGCTCGGCCTCTTCAAGGATCCGCCGGGCACGGGTCCGTGCGTCGCCGGTGAGGCGCTCCGTGTAGAGGCGGTGGACAAGGTAACCTACCGCGAGCGAGATTCCAGCGACGAGCACAAGAATCCCGATCCAGTACATGGTCGTCATGGTCATGGTCTCCAGCGGGGACGAACGGCCCCCGGTCGATACCGCTCTGATGCATGATCGTCATGTCAAGTGATTGGCCTAATTAACAAATTATAGGGCAGGGGCGCGACGGGAGTCAAGGAACGCGGGGGCGCGGTAGTGTCCTAATTTGGGACACTACCGGCGTACCGGCGCGGGACCCGGAACGGACCGACGACAAAAACGGCGCCGCCGGGCCCCGCAACCAGCCGGGTTACCGACCGCGCCGTCACTGGCGCTACTTCCCCGCCTCTGCCGTGTGCCGACGGTGTTTCGAACCTGGTCTCACCAGGTGGGCGCTATTTAGGAGGGCTTTAGGCTTCCCCTTCACGGAGGGGCCTGCACACCACCCTCACGGTCAAGCTCCCATGCAGAAAATTGGGTTGAAACTTCCCTCCGACATCACGCACAGCGCAGGGAAGACAAGACCACCCAACTCTTACCCGAGCCCGAACCGCACGTCAAGAGGAAAGTGGCGAGGGCGGGACGACTTGATCGAGGAGCCGCACGAGCGCCCCGACGCGCCGCGCCGCGTCGCCGGCCTCCTTGCTCCCCGCCTCGCGGACGCGGAAGAGCTCGTCCGTGATGTAGAGGGCGGCGAGGACGGCCAGCTTTAGCGGATCCTGGCTCCCCTCCCCCGCGACCTCCTTGATCGTCCGCTCGACGTGGGCCACGAGCTCGCGGACGTACTCCGGCGCGGCCTCGCTCCGCACGGCGAAGCGCTGCCCCAGGAGCTCGAACTCGACGCGCGCGGCGGTCGTCACGGCAGCTCCAGGGCGTCGAGCTCCTTCAGGATACCCTCCACCTGGGCGAGGATCGCTTTGCGCTCCTCGATCAGCCGGGCCAGCTCGCGCTGGTTCTCCTCGAGGGCGCCGAGCCGGGCGCGCAGCTCGTCCAGCTCACCGGCCTGGCTCGCGATTCGCTTCTGGAGCTCGGCCTTCTCGCCCTCGGCCTGGCTGCGCTCGGCCTTCACGCGCGCGATCAGCTCGGCCGCCCGGCGGACCGACTGTTCGAGCTGACCGAGCCGCTCGGCGAGGTCGCCGGCCATCAGCGGCTCCCGCGGAGCGCGGCGTCGAGGCGCTGCTGGAGCCGCTCGACGATCCGGGCGTGCACCGCGTTCACCTCGGCGTCGGTGAGGGTGCGGTCTTCGGCCTGGTAGACGAGGGCGAAGGCCAGGCTCTTCCGCCCCGCCGCGACCTGGTCGCCGGTGTAGACGTCGAAGAGCATGACGCGCCGGAGAAGCGGCTCCGCCATGGCGTGGACGGCGCGGGTGACGTCGGCCGCCTGCACCTCCGCGGCGACCACCAGGGCGAGGTCCCGCTGCACCGCGGGGAAGCGCGGCAGCGGCGCGTAGCGGAGGGGCGGCGCGCCCAGCACCAGGAGTCGATCGAGGAAGACCTCGGCCAGGAGCACGGGAGCCGGAAGGTCGAAGGCCTCGCGCACGCGGAGGCTCGCCTCGCCGAACCACCCCACGGCGGCCCCCGCGACGAGAAGCTCGCCGCCGCGGCCGGGCTCCAGGAACGGCGGGCCCGGCGGGCGCGCCTCGCACCCGTCCACCCTGAGGGCCGCCAGGACGTGCTCGGCCAGGCCCTTGGTGTCGTAGAGGTCCACGTCCTCGCGCGGCTGGTACCACGCCCGCGCGCCACGGGCGCCCATGAGCGCGATCCCGAGATTCAGCGCCTCGCGCGCCAGCCCTTCGGGGCCACCCGGGGTAAACACGCGGCCGATCTCGAAGCAGCGCACGTCCGGGTTCTGGCGGTGGAGGTTCCCCGCGAGGAGTTCCAGGAGCCCCGCGGCCAGCGTCGGGCGGAGCAGCGCGCGCTCGCGCGAGAGCGGGTTCCGGAGGGCCAGGACGTCGGCAGACGCCGGGTCCCACCCCAGGAGCTTCAACCGCTCCGGATCCGCGAAACTCATCGTGATGACCTCCGAGAGCCCCGCTCCCACGAGCACCTGGCGGACTCGATCCGCCTGCACCAGCTGCGGCGGGCGACGGACCAGCGAGAGGCTGCCGCTCGGAAGCGTGGAGGGAATCTCGCCGTAGCCCCAGACCCGGATCACCTCCTCCACCAGATCGTCCTCGAGCGAGACGTCGCGCCTGAAGCTCGGCACCTCGACCTCCAGGTCGGAGTTCCGGTCGTCCACCGCGAAGCCGAGGTCCCGGAGGATCTGCGTCACCCGGGCGCGGGGCGGGCAGCGCCCCACGACCCGCTGGATCCGCCCGAGGCGGAGCACGACCCGGCGCGGGGGCCGGCGCGCGGCGGAGACGTCGAGCAGTCCTTTGGCCACACTCCCGCCCCCGACCTCGGCCATCATCTGCGCCGCCCGATCCAGGGCCTCCCTGAGGCCCTCGATGTCGGCGCCGCGCTCGAAGCGGTAGGCCGCGTCCGTGGCGAGCCCCAGGGCGCGGGCGGTCCGGCGGATCGACGCAGGGTGGAAGTAGGCGCTCTCGAGAAGCACCGTCCCGGTGCGATCGGTGACCTCGGTGTTGGCGCCCCCCATGACCCCCGCGAGGCCGATGGCCCGCTCGGGGTCAGCGATGAGGAGCATGGAGTCGGTGAGCTGGCGCTCCTGCCCGTCGAGGGTCGCGAGCCGTTCGCCCGGCCGCGCCCGGCGGACCACGATCGTGTGCTCGGCCACCGTGTCGTAGTCGAAGGCGTGGAGCGGGTGGCCCAGCTCCCACAGCACGTAGTTCGTCACGTCCACCAGGTTGTTGATCGGGCGGAGCCCCACCGCGCGCAGGCGCTGGGCGAGCCTCGCCGGCGAGGGCGCCACGCTGAGCCCGGTGATGATCCGCGCCGCGTACCGCGGGCAGAGGTCGGGATCCTCCACCACCACGGAGGCCAGGGAGGCCGCGTCAGCCTCGCCCTCCTTGACCTGAACGGCGGGAACGCGGAACGGGGCGCCCGTGAGGGCGGCCACCTCGCGCGCGACGCCGACGACCGAGAGACAGTCCGGCCGGTTGGGGCTCACCTCGACCTCCAGGACCCAGTCGTCGAGCTCGAGGTAGGAGACCAGGTCGGCTCCGAGCGGGGCGTCGGCCGGGAGGAGCAGGATGGTGTCGGCGTCGTCGCCGATGCCGAGCTCCCTCTCCGAGCAGAGCATCCCTTCGGAGCGAGCCCCGCGGATCGTGGCGACGTCGATCCGCCGGCCCCCGGGGAGCGCGGCGCCTGGCGCCGCGAACGCGGCGCGGCCGCCCGCCGCGACATTCGGCGCGCCGCACACCACCGAGAACCGGGCCGCGCCCGTGGTCACCCGGGTCAGCACGAGCCGGTGACCGGAGGGCGTCACGCCCAGCTCGCGCTCCACGGCTTCGACCTCCCCGACGACCACGCCAGTCAGACCGATCACGAGGGGCTGGACCTCCGCGACCTCGAGGCCGCCGCTGACCAGGCGGTCGGCGATCGCCTGCGGGGAGAGCGCGGTCTCGACGTACTCGGTGAGCCAGCGGTAGCTGATCTTCATGTCGCAAAGGAAGTTACTCGTGACACGTGAAGCTTGTCAATCCTCCTCGGTTTTCTCCTTGACAGCCCTCCTCCTCGCCCCCTATCTTGCCGCCGAGCGGAGCAAGCGGAAGATCTCCAGCACAACTGCGCGAGGCTCTACGGGATGGGCTAAAGGCAAGGAGGACGCGATGGCGGAACCGTGGCGCATCAGCGGGGAGTATTTGGAAAACTGCAACTGCGAGTTCCTCTGCCCCTGCCTGCTCGGGCCGCGCAACGAGAGGGGCGGTGCGGTGGCCCGGCCCACCGAGGGACACTGCGACGTCCCGCTGGTCTTCCAGATCCAGGCCGGCGAGTATGGAAAGGTTCGGCTGGCCGGCACGCACGTCGCCGTGACGGTGTACACGCCGGGTCCCATGGGAGAGGGGAACTGGACCGCAGGGCTCTACCTCGACGAGCGCGCCACCCCGGAGCAGCGCACGGCGCTGGAGGCCATCTTCGGGGGCCAGGCCGGCGGGCCGATGGGGTTTCTGAGCGCGCTGGTCAAGACCCGCCTCCCCACCCGCGTGGTCCCCATCCAGTTCGGCAAGGAGGGGCGGCGGCGCTGGGCCAGGATCCCCGGCGTACTGGATGTGGAGATCGAGGGGATCGAGGGGCGGGACGGCAAGTCCGAGGTCTGGCTGGAGAACGTCAGGCACTTCGTCTCCCGGCGCCTGGCCGCGGCCAAGGCCACGCGCTCCTCCTACCGCGACCACAGCTTCACCTGGGACAATACGGCCCGGAACGGCCACTACGCGAGCTTCGAGTGGAGCGGCCCCTGAGGGCGTGCTAACGTCTCTACCTGCGCGAAGCCAGAGCGTGGCGGTAGGCGATGCAGGAGCACCTCGGCAAGCCGCTCTCGCTCCCCGCCGGCGTCGTCTACGCCTGCCAGGGGTGCGGCGCGTGCTGCCGCAACGACTGGCTGATCGGGGTCGACGCCCGCTCGCTCGCCCGCCTCGGGGACGTCGAGGGGGGACGCGTGGACCCGGCGCTTCCCGCGGGCAAAAAGTTCGTGCGGCTGCCGCTGCCGCTGCTCACCGGCGAGACCCATACCTTCGCGCGCACGCCCGGCGGAAGCTGCGTCTTCCTCACCGAGGAGCGCCGCTGCGCCATTCACCTCCGCCTCGGCTATGCCGAGAAGCCCCAGGTCTGCAGGGAGTTCCCCTACTCGTTCGTGGAGACGCCGGACGGGATCGCGGTGGGCCTGTCCTTCGCGTGCACCGCCGTGCGCGGCCATCAGGGGCAGCCGCTCGGCGAGCGGGTCGCCGAGATCCGCGAGGTGCTGGCGGGGAGCTATCGCGTCCAGCGTGTCCAGGAGCCGATCCTCCTCTACTCGGGGCTCGACATCGGCTGGGACGACTACCGCCCGATCGAGCGTGCGCTCCTCGACCTGCTGGGGCGAGAGGACGTGCCCCTGCTCCAGGCGCTCCTCGCCGGGACCGTGCTCATCACGCTCGCCGTGGGGCTCGCCGAGATCGAGCGCCGCGCCGCGGCGCGGGGCGAGCCCGCGCGGGAGAGCCTCCGCGGCGGCCTCGAGGGGCTGCGCGCCGACGGCTACCGCGGCGTGCTCGAGGTCGCGGCGCGCCTCAGATACCCGCGACGGGCTTCCCTCGCGTACCTGGCTCCCCTCTACACCTGGGTCGAGCTCTCGCGGACCAGGCGGTCGCGCTTCGCCATCGTCTGGAGCCTCTACCGCAACTACTGGAGGTTCCGCCGGGGACGTGGATGGCTGGCCGACTTCGTCACCGGCGGCGCCGCCTTGGATCTCGCCTCGGTCTCGAAGGTCCGGTTCTCCACCGGGGATGCCGAGACCGAGCAGTTCCTCCGTCGCTACTGGTCGCACGTCCTCTGGCGGAAGACCCTCACACCCGTGCACGGCGTCTTTCGCGGCTACCACACGCTGCTGGCGCTCTGGGCCTTCATGAAGTGGTGCGCCAAGCTCCGCGCCCACGCGGCCGGGCGCGCCGAGACCACGCTCGAGGACGTGAAGGACGCCGTGTGCCTCGTGGAGCAGCGCTTCGTGCTCCACGCCCAGTTCGCGCGCCTCTACACGCTGAGCCCGGTGCTCACGGTGATGGCCGACCGCCTCTACCAGCGGCCCACCTTCGCGCGGGCGGCCGTGCTGGAGTCCGCGTAGCGCCCGCCGCGCTCAGGCGCCAGGGAGCAGTGCCTTGACCGGGGCTTCCGTCGCCTCGTATCCTGGACTGCGTCATGGGGAGCCAGGCCAGGGAGGTGGCGACGCTGGCGGGCGGGTGCTTCTGGTGCCTCGAGGCGGTCTTCGAGCAGGTCCGCGGCGTGGAGAAGGTGGTGTCAGGGTACTCGGGCGGCCACGTTCCCGACCCGACCTACGAGCAGGTCTGCACGGGAATGACCGGCCATGCTGAGGCGGTCCAGCTCACGTTCGACCCGGCCGGAGTATCCTTCCGCGAGCTCCTCGAGATCTTCTTCTCCATCCATGACCCCACGACGAAGGACCGCCAGGGAGCCGACGTCGGTCCCCAGTACCGGTCGGCGATCTTCTACCACAGCCCCGCGCAGCAGGCGACCGCCGGGCAGGTGATCGGCGAGTTGGACGGGGCGGGGCTCTGGGGCGGCCCCATCGTCACCGAGGCGACACCTGTCTCCGCCTTTTACCCGGCCGAGGCGTACCACCAGGAGTACTTCCGCCGGAACCCGTCCCAGCGCTACTGCCAGCTCGTGGTCGCGCCCAAGGTCGCCAAGTTCCGCAAGCAGCACGCCGCCCGGCTAAAGGCCTGACGGGCGCGTCCGCAGGCGACGATGCGCTTCGGGCTCTTCCACCTGCTTCAGTGGCACGAATCCAGGACGCAGGAGCAGGTGTACCGCGAAGCCGTCGAGCAGATCCTCCGCGCCGAGGAGCTCGGCTTCGACTCGGTCTGGCTCGCCGAGCATCACTTCTCGCGCTACGGGCTCTGCCCGGCGGTCCTGAACTTCGGCTCCTACCTGGCGGCCCGCACGCAGCGGATCCGGATCGGCCTGGCGGTGCTCATCCTCCCCTTCTACAACCCGCTCCTCCTGGCCGAGGAGGCGGCCCTCACTGACCTCCTGTCCGACGGCCGGCTCGACTTCGGCATCGGCCGGGGCTATCAGTGGAGCGAATACCTGGCGCTCGGGATCCCCATGGAGGAGAGCCGGGAGCGCTTCCGGGAGGCCCTCGACATCATCCTCGAGGCCTGGACGGGCGAGCGGTTCTCGTACCAGGGGAAGTACTACCAGGTGAGCAACGTCGCCGTTCACCCGCGGCCCCTCCAGAAGCCCCACCCGCCTCTCTGGCTGGCGGCGGTGAGCCCGTCCACCGCGGAGATGGCGGGCCGCGAAGGGTTCAACGTGCTCTTCGCCCAAACGCAGTCGTTCAAGAACCTGAAGGAGATGTACGACCTCTATCTGCGGCACTGGACGGGGGCCGGGCGCGACCCGGCGCTCGCCAGGACGCGCGTGGCGCGCTCGGTCTACGTCGGTGAGACCGACGCCGAGGCCTGGCGGGAGATGAGCGACGCCTACGACTGGTTCCTCAAGACCCAGCAGGCCGTGACCACGCCTCCCGATGGCAACTGGGAGCTGATCCCGGAGTCCTACCGCCACTACCGCGAGAACTTCCCCAAGCTCGGAAAGCTCACCTACGACTTCATCCGGGAGCATGTGGCGCTCCACGGGACCGCCGCCCGCGTGCGGGAGCGGATCGCCATGCTCCAGCGCGAGGTCAACCTGGACTACCTGATCTGCTGGATGACCATGGGGGGTCTCGACCACGCCAGGGCGATGGCTTCCATGGAGCGCTTCGCGCGGGAGGTCATGCCCCACTTCGCCGGGCTGAACCCGGCATGAGCACGCGACTCTACGCCGGCGCCGCTCGTTGGACCGCGGGGGATCAGACCCCACGCCCGGGCGGGCTCTTTCGGCGGGCGATCGGCGACGAAGGCTGGCAGCGTCTCGGCGGCGGCCTGCCGGATGACGCCGAGGTGCGCGCTATCGCCCTCCATCCGCGCGACCCGCACGTGATCTTTGCGGGCACGCAGTCCGGTCCGTACCGCAGCACGGATGGGGGCGAGCGCTGGACGGCGCTCGGATTCCCGGATGCGGGCATGGCCGTCTGGTCGTTCCTCTTTCACCCGCGGGACGCGAACGTCCTCTACGCCGGCGCCGCGCCCGCCGCGGTCTACCGGAGCGGCGACGGGGGCGACACCTGGCGGCGGCTGCCCGCGTTCCGGGCCCCCGGGCGCGTCACGATGAACTTCCCCTGCCGGGTGACCCGGCTGGCCGCCGACCCGAGCCATCCCCACGAGCTGTACGCGGGGCTGGAAGTCGACGGAGTCCTCAGGAGCCTGGACGGCGGCGAGACCTGGGAAGACGTGAGCCACCATCTGGTCACGCTCGCCGAGCGCCCGCACCTCAAGAGCCGGATCGTCAGCGACACCGACATCGAAGGGATGATGGACACCCACGCGCTCGCCGTGTCGAGCGCGGCGCCCGGCACGGTGTTCCTCGCCCTCCGCATGGGGCTCTTCCGCAGCACGGACCGCGGGGCGACCTGGGAGGACATGGAGATCGGCCGCTTCTCGCCCCTCACCTACGCGCGCGACGTCCAGGTGTCGCCGCACGATGCGCGGGCTCTCTTCGCCTGCCTCAGCCCCGCCGCGCGGAGCGAGGACGGCTCGCTCTACCGCAGCGACGACCTGGGCCAGAGCTGGCGGAGGCTCGATCACGGCGTGAAGGCGCACGGCACGATGATGGCGCTGGCGCTGCACCCGAAGGACCCGGGGCAGGTCTACTGCGCGACGCGCAACGGCCAGGTCTTCGGCACCCAGGACGGCGGCCGGACCTGGCACGAGTACCCGCTGCCCGACGGGACCCAGGACGTCTACGCCCTCGCCTGCGGCTGAAACTGACGCGGTCCCTCGAGAGACGCCTGTGGCCCGCGCAGGGTATCGCATCTTCGACGCGGACACCCACATCATCGAGCCCGTGGAGCCCATCGAGGCGTACCTCTCGGCCGCCGATCGCGCCAAGCTGGCGGCGCTCGGCCCGGCCGTCGGGCGGGCGCCGGCCAAAGGGGGGATGTCCCGGTATCAGGTCGGGAAGCGCCCCGCGCTCAACCGCCGGCTGGGCTCGCGGGAGCGGGTGGAACCCCCATCAGCCGTCACCCGTGGCCTGAAGCATGGCGGCACTCCGTGGGACGTGCGCTGGCAGGGGCCGCCGTTTCCCAGCGACCGCGTCAGCTTCGATCCCCACGCCCGGGTGCGCGACATGGATATCGAGGGCATCGATGTGGACATGATCCTCCCTTCGGGGGGGGTGCCGGCCTTCTGCGCGCTCGATGACGTCGCCCTCGAGCTGGCCATGTACGAGGCCTATCACCGCTTCCTCGCGGATTACTGCGCGCCCTATCCAGAGCGGCTGACCAGCGCCATCCTGGTCTCGGGCCGGGACGTCGCCGCGTCGGTGGCCGAGGTGCGCCGCTGCGGCCGGGAGGACTGGCCGGTCGGCATCTTCCCGATCTGCCCCCCCGACATGTCGCTGGACGATCCCGACTGGGAGCCCATCTGGACGGCGGCGCAGGAGTACGACCTTACCGTGATCATTCACACCTTCACCATGACGGTCCCCTATCCCCCCGGCGTGTGGGATACCTGGGACAACGTGTTCCTGCAGCGCTCCGCCGGCCATGTGTGGAATGCCCAGCGCAACATGGCGGCGCTGATCGGCGCCGGGGTCCTGGACCGCTACCCGGAGTTACGCCTGGCCCCACTGGAGTGTGGGCATGGCTGGCTTCCGTCCTGGGCCGCCCGCCTCGACGAGCTGGCCGAGATGTGCCGGCACGCGCTCCCGCCCCTCAAGCAGAAGCCCAGCGAGTATGTGCGCGGGCCCCAGTACTTCCAGAGCATCCAGATCCACGAGGGCGAGCTCTCGCTGCGCCACGCCATCGCCGCCCTGGGCGAAGAGACGTTGATGTTCGCGACCGACTACCCGCACTCGGAGAGCTGGTTCCCGAAGTCCGTCGAGGTGGTCCTGGGCTGGACCTCGCTCTCCGAGACGGTCAAACGCAAGCTCTTCTGGGACAATGCCGTGCGCTGCTACCACCGCTACGGGGCACGGGCCGGGGCGCCCTGAATGCTGCACGAGCAGAGCCGGTTGACACGTGCGCCTCGCCCATGATAGCGTTCCGCCGCGTCGAGCGTGCGGCCCGCCCACGCCCCTTTCGGCCGCCCGGAGGCGGCCCGGCTCACGTTGGCGCAGGTCGGCCCTCCCGAAGCCGGCGGGCGAAGTCCAAGGCCCGGGGAGTGTGCATGGCTCGAATCCCAAGTCCTCCCAGACCCCTCGAAGCGGGTTCGATGTTCCTTCACTCTCCGACGTCCCATGTGTGCGGGAGGTGTCAGATGTCACCACAAATCCGACGTCAAGGGACGCTCGTCACGATCGTTCTGCTCGTCGTCCTGGTCGCCTCGGGGGTCGTTGCGACCCGAGCTACGGTCCAGGCAGCGGAGACGCCGCGCCGGGGCGGCATCCTCCTGGCCGCCATCGGGGCCGATGCGCCGAGCCTCGACCCGCACCAGGAGAGCACCTTCGCCAACATCCAGCTGGTGGCGCCGCTCTACAGCACGCTGCTCCAGTTTGACCCGCTGGACTCGTCCAGGATCATCGGAGACGTGGGCACCGAGTGGAAGATCTCGCCGGACGGGCTGACCTATACGTTCAAGATCCGGCAGGGGGTCAGGTTCCACGACGGCTCGCTGCTGACGTCGGCCGATGTCAAGGCGAGCTACGACAAGATCGTCTTCCCGCCGGAGGGGACCCGGAGCATCCGGAAGGCGCACTACAAAGCGGTCAAGGCGATCGAGGCCCCCGACCCCTCCACCGTGGTCTTCCGGCTCAAGCACCCCTCGGCGGCGTTCCTGGCCAACCTGGCCTCGCCCTGGAACGTGATCTTCCCCAAGAAGTACCTGGACAAGGACCCGAACTACTTCAGGAAGAACGTGGTCGGGTCGGGCCCGTTCAAGTTCAAGAGCTACGTGCGGGGCTCGACGTTCGAGGGGGAGCGCAACCCCGACTACTTCATCAAGGACCTCCCCTATCTCGACGGCTACAAGTTCTACATCAGCCCCGAGACGTCGGAGCGCGCCGCCGCTCTCCGCTCCGGCCGCGCGCACACCGAGTTCCGCGGCCTGCCGGGGTCGGAGGTCGAGGCGATCAAGCGGCAGCTCGGCGACAAGGTCGTCGTCCAGGACGCGCCCACGCCCGGCTGGTGGGCGGTCTCGTTCAACCACAAGGTCAAGCCCTTCGACGACGAGCGCGTGCGCAAGGCCCTCACGCTCGCTATCGACAGGTACGCGATGGGCAAGGTACTCTTCCCCCTCACGGGGCTCCGAGACGTCGGCGGGCTCGTGCGGCCGGGGACGCAGTGGGCGATGTCGCCGGCCGAGCTCGAGAAGCTCCCGGGCTTCGGGCGGGACATCGAGAAGAGCCGGGCCGAGGCCAAGCGGCTGCTCGCCGAGGCGGGCTACCCCAACGGCCTCAAGTTCGTCATGGTGAACCGCAACGTGAAGCTCCCGTACCAGGACTTCGCGGTGTTCTTCATCCAGGAGTGGAAGAAGATCGGCGTGGAGGTGGAGAACCGGCCGGTGGAGACGGCCGCGTGGTTCGACACCGGCCGGGTGACGAGGAACTTCGAGGCGATCGTCGATCCCCACGTCGACTTCATGGACGAGCCCGACCTGACGCTGGCGGACTTCATCAGCGGCAGCCCGCTGACGAACTGGAGCCAGATCGCCGACCCCCAGCTCGACGACCTCTACGAGCGGGAGTCGCGGACGCTCGACCCGGCCGAGCGCAAGAAGCTCGTGAACCAGTTCGAGCGGCTCGTGTTCGAGAAGGCGTACTTCGCGCACGGCCTCTGGTGGGTGCGGAGCATCGTGCACTGGTCGAAGGTGAAGAACTGGGTCGCCGCGCCCAGCCATTACTCGAACCAGAAGCTCCAGGACGTCTGGCTCGCGGAGGACTGAGCCGGGCGAGGGCGACCGCGGCATGCGCACGTACATCGCGAAGCGGCTCCTGCTCGTCGTCCCCACGATGCTCGGCGTGGCCACCATCGTGTTCCTGATCATGCGCGTGATCCCCGGGGACGTGGCCCTCCTGATCCTGGGCGGGGACACCGGCGCCGACATCGACGAGAAGCAGCTCGCCGCCGTGCGGCGGCAGCTCGGATTGGACCAGCCGCTGATCGTGCAGTTCGGGACGTGGCTCTGGGGGGTGCTGCGCTTCGACTTCGGCAACTCGCTCTGGACGGGGCAGCCGGTCGTCGAGGAGCTGGCCATCCGGCTGCCCCTCTCCCTCGAGGTGGCGCTCCTCGCGACGCTGGTTTCGGTGGTGATCGCGATTCCCCTGGGCATGCTCGCGGCCGTCCGGCAGGACACCTGGGTAGACTATGCCGTCCGCGTCGTGAGCATCGGCGGGCTCGCGATTCCGTCGTTCTGGGTCGGGATCCTCTGCAACCTGTTCCTCGTGCTGCTCTTCGGCTGGGGGCCGCCGCTGGAGTTCACGCCTCCGTGGGTCGATCCCTGGGCGA
>JACQWB010000280.1 GCA_016209385.1 Candidatus Rokuibacteriota bacterium | reverse complement strand
CGTGCCGTTCTGCACCTGGCTCCTCATGGGGTACTTCCGGACGGTCCCGAAGGAGGTGGAGGAGTGCGCCATGGTGGACGGCGCGACGCGGATCCAGGCCTTGCTGCGGATCGTGCTCCCGATCGCGATCCCCGGCCTCGTCTGCGCCATCCTCTTCGCCTTCACGCTCTCCTGGAACGAGTTCATCTACGCGCTGACCTTCACCTCGTCCTCCGATGAGATCACGGCCCGGGTCGGCGTGACGAGCGAGCTGATCCGGGGGGACATCTACTTCTGGGGCTCCCTGATGGCGGGCGCGGTGCTGGGCTCGGTCCCGATCGTGATCCTCTACGTCTTCTTCCTCGACTATTACGTCTCCGGCCTCACCTCCGGCGCCCTGAAGTAACGGCGTCCGCGTGTTTGTGATGGCCCCACCTCAATCAGCTTGGCAATCGTCGAGAGGCCCCAATTAATTAGCTGTAGTTGCGCCTGGATAAGGTGGCGGCGAAGTAGCGGCTCGAAGGCCTTGCGTCTCTCGGCTCGCTCTTTGTGACCATGAGCGAAGTGGTCGCGATGCAGGTTGACAATAACCAGGTAAAGAGGCAAAGCATCCTGGTTCAGTTTACCGACTTCGTCGAGCGTTCTCCCCTTGAACCGGCCTTTCTTTATCTCGCGCAACCACTGGTCGCCGGATAGCTTGGCGTCCTTCCAGCCGGCATTCGGACCGCGTAGGTTTCCTTCGAATTGGGAAAATGGGGAGCCGTTGCCTCTTTCCCTCAAGAGCCGGTGAACGAAGAAGACTGCGCTGACCAATCGAAAGGACACGGATGCCGAGTGCATATTGCCGAAGGCTTCTCCTAGTCTCGGGTCGTCTCCGAAGCACGGCGGCTCTGTTCTTTCGAAGAGAATCCTTCGCCATTCATCTTGCGCGATTGACGTCACCTGCTTGTCGAGACCTTTACCCCGCCGCTCCTTCAGGCCGCTCACAGTAGAAATGAGGGAACCGACGAGCAACTGAAACGGCTCTCTGAACTCATCGTCATCGCTCCGAAGGCCCTCGTCGAACCAGGATGAGTTCTTTACCCGACGTGCGGTTTCCCACGCTTCGGAAATGACGGTGGCATAAGGATTGGTGCGGGCGAGTTCAAGGCTTTCTGGGTCAGGGCCGACGCCTCGCGCCGAATACTCCGCGATACGTTCCGAGATGCGGGAGATAAAGCTTTCGTCTTTCAACAGATTCTCCGCAAGAGTCGGGCGACTTTTAAAGACGTACTCGCGAAGCGCCTGGTTGATCTGGGTCTGGTAGGGCTGGGCACCCGGCTCGGTGGCTCTTTTCTTGAAGAAGTCCAGAACATCTAGGTCGACCATGATTGTGATCCTCACTTTGGTATAGCGCGCGCGTTCTTTCAGGGGAGGAAGCTTACGGAAAACGCCACGCTTGGCCTTGGAGAAGTCATATTCCTTCTTCATAGCTCTTGACCTCACGCCGGGTGGCGCGTCGGGACGATATGATGCGAATTGACTCACCGCGCTCGGTGAACGCCGTTACCAGGATCCGGCCGCGCCGGGATGCGCCGAGGCGTATGAACCGCTCTTCGTAGCCGGAGTGCCCCTCGTCCGGTCGCTCGAGCCCTGAAGGATCGTAGAACGTGTCCGCGGCCTCATCGAAGTCCACTCCGTGTTTCCGGATGTTGATTTCTTCCTTTGCGTGGTCCCACTCGAATCGCACGTGTTATTATATGCATTGTATGCATATAAGTCAAGACGCCGAGATATCAAGGTTCAGAAGCGGGGAAAGGAGCCGTGAATCTTTGTTGGCTCAGAGAGTTGAGCGACAACCGTTACCCAGGCACGTCGACCCTCAGCGCGCCGTGGGAACGGGGAAGTCTGGCGCGAGGCGCAGGGTATCCGCGATCTTGGTGAAGCCGTTGAAGAGCTGGATCACCTCGAGGGCCTCCAGCACGGCCCGCTCCGAGGCGCCGAGCCGGCGCATCTCCCGGAGATGCCCCCTCCGAGGTTTCTAGAGCACCCAGAGAAGCGGGCGGCCGGTCAGGGTCTCCGCCTTCCAGAAGCCGGTTCCGCTGAGCCAGCCGAGAGCCTCATCAGGGTCCGGTGTTCGCAGGAGCGCCAGCGTCTGCCCGTCCTCGAAGAAGCCGCCGAACGCGAGGCGTCCGGCGCCCCGCAGCTCGATCAGCGCAAAAGTCGCCATGTCCGGCTCCGAGGCAGTTCCCTCGGCGATCGTCGCCTTCCGCGAGCCGTCGGTGACCAGTGGCGGGAGCTCCCAGGGCTCCACGAACTGCGCGAACGTCCGCAGCCGGTAGCCGGTCCAGGCGCCGTTGGCGTAGTACGGGTCTTCCTCGATGAGGGCCGTGATCTGGCCCGGCTCGGCGACGCGGTAGAAGAGGTCGGCGGTGCGCCCGTCGGGCGCCGGACCGCCGCCGATCACGACCCCCTGGGCCCTGAGCCGGAGGAACCGCTCCAGGTGGCTCTGCCTGTGCGGCGCCCGGCGCTCGACGTAGTCGGGCGCTGTCGTGATCGCGGCGTGGTAGACGATCATCCGGGCAGGATTCTAGCATGCCGCCACTCCCCGGTCGCGAAAACGCGCGGATCGCCGACAAACCTGGCGCTCGGCGCGTTTTTCCCGCTGGCGGGGCCGTGGTACGCTGAAGGCGAACAGGAGGGAGCCGATTCTCACCGATATCCTGCCCGCGGAGCTGGAGGCAGCCTACCGCGCCGGCCAGCTCGGCACCGAGGCCCTTGACCTCTACCGGAGCTTCGCCGCCCGCTACCCGTTTCGCCTGGACGACTTTCAGGTACGCGCGGTGCGCGTGATCCTGGAGGGGAAATCGGTGATCGTGTCGGCGCCGACCGGCGCGGGCAAGACGCTGATCGCCGAGTTCGCCATCCACCAGGCTCTCGCCCGCCACCAGCGGATCGCGTACACCACGCCGCTCAAGGCCCTCTCCAACCAGAAGTACGCCGACTTCTGCCGGCAGTTCGGCGTGGCCGAGGTCGGGATCCTCACCGGTGACGTGAAGGTCAACCCGCGCGCGCCAGTCCTCGTGATGACGACCGAAATCCTCCGCAACATGTTCTACGCCGGCGGGCTCGACGGCCTGGCGGTCGTGGTGCTCGACGAGTGCCACTACATGGGGGACGCGGGGCGCGGCACGGTCTGGGAGGAGATCATCGTCAACGCCCCGAAGGACGTGGCGCTCGTCGCCCTCTCGGCGACGGTGGCGAACATCGCCGAGATCGCCGACTGGATCTCGCTCGTCCACCGCCCCGTGGTCCCGATCACCCACCCGGAACGCCCGGTGCCGCTCCAGTACCTCGCCGCCGGCCCGTCGGGAGAGATCCATGCTTTCGAGGCCGTCCGAGAGGGAAGGGGCAGGCTCTTCGCCGAGGAGGGCGGGCAGGCGTGGCGCGGGCGCGACGGGTCGGACCGCGGTGGCGGTCCGCGCTGGTACCCGCGCCGCGTCGCCGACCCCACGGTCCTGGTCGAGGAGCTGGAGGGGCGGGGGTGGCTCCCCGCCCTCTACTTCATCTTCAGCCGCGCCGGGTGCGAGCGGGCCCTCGAGGCGTACCTGGCCGAGGGCAAACCGCTGCTCAGGCGTGACCAGCAGCGCGAGGTGGACGGCGCCGTCAAGGAGGCCATCCAGGAGAGCCCCACGATGGCCGAATCGCCGGTGAACCAGACGATCTTCCAGGCGCTCGGGATGGGCGTGGGGCTCCATCACGCGGGCGTCCTGCCCAGCGTGAAGCGGCTGGTCGAGCTCCTCTTCGAGCGGGGGCTCTGCCGCGTGGTCTTCGCCACCGAGACCATGAGCCTCGGCATCCACATGCCGGCCAAGAGCGTCGTCCTCCAGGGACTGACCAAGCGCACCGATCGCGGCTTCCGCGGCCTCAGCCACAACGAGCTCACCCAGATGGCCGGGCGCGCCGGCCGCCGCGGGATCGACCCCGAGGGGAAGTGCGTCCTCGCCCTGGACAGCCGGGACAGCGTGGACGACGCGGTCAGGATCGTGGATGGTCCCTCCGAGCCGGTGGAGAGCCAGTTCCGCCTCGGCTACGGCTCGGTGGCGCTGCTGCTGGCGACGCGGAGCGAGCCTACCACGATCCGCCGGGTCGTCGAATCTTCCTTCGGCCAGTACCAGAACCTCAAAGGCATCCGGGCGCTCGAGGCCGAGGTCGGCGCGCTCGAGGCGACCCTGGCCGAGGCGCGCGCCTACCGCGCCCCGTGCGGCGACTTCTCCCGGATCGGCCGGTACCGGGCCCTGCGGCGCGAGGTCGAGGCTCGCCGGCCGGGCGGGCACCCAGGCCGAAGGCCTAGGTCGGCTGCGGGCGCGGGTGCCGGTCGTGGCCGCCGCGGCGAGGGCGCGCTCGCCGGGGCCGAGCCGGGTCGCCTGGTGCTGCTCCGCCGGCGGGGCGGTGGGAGCCTCGGCGCCATCCTTTCTGTCCACTCGGTCCGGGGCCGTCGCTTCCTCGTGGACGCGCTCCTGCCCCACGGCTCGGTGGTCCGGGTGAAGTCGGGCAACATCAAGCGGATCTTCTGGGCCACGCCGCCGCTCCACCTCCCGCGCGACTGGCGCCAGCGGCAGAACGGCGTCCTGGCCCAGCTCGCGAAGCTCTCGCTCACCGAGCTCCTCGATCGCGAAGACGCCCAGGGGCCCGAGGCCCAGCTCGCCGCCATCGAGTGCCACCGCTGTCCGTGGGATGCTCAGCCCCGGTGCGATCAGGCGTGGAAGGGAATCGAGAAGCTCGAGACCAGGCTCGGCCAGCGGACCGAGGTCCTGAACGCGCTCAGGGACTCTTACTGGCAGGAATTCTGCCGGGTCGTGGAGGTGCTGGAGCGCTTCGGCGCAGTCAGTGACGGCCAGCTCGGCGCCAAGGGGCGGCTCGTCGCTGCCCTGCGCCACGACAACGAGCTCATGGTCGCCGAGGTGGTCCACCGCGGCATCCTGGCCGATTCCACCCTCGCCGAGGCAGCGGCGCTCTGCTCCTGCTTGATCGAGGAAGCCCGCTCGGGCGACGGCGTGGTCGCGCGGCGCTTTCTGAAGAAGCGTCCCCGCCTCAGGAAGAAGCTCCACCAGCTCGAGGCGGTCGCGGAGGCGATCGTAGAGGCGCAGCGCGCCCACCGCCTGCCGCTTGCGTGCGGCGTGCACACGGGTTTCATGCCCGCCATCTTCCGGTGGGCCTCTGGCGACGACGACTGGGCCGCGATCGTGGAGGAGGACTTCGGCGGCCACGAGGGCGACCTGATCCGGGCCTTCCGCCGGCTGATCGATCTGCTCCGCCAGCTCGCGGAGGCGCCGGAGGTGCCGGTACCGCTCGCGACGCTCCTGGGTCAGGCCGCCCGCGTCATCGACCGCGGCATCGTCCTCGAGTCCGCGTTGATCTGAGGCGGCGGTGACCGTTCGTGGCGCGGTCTCGGGCGTGGCGCTCGCGTCCCTCATCCTCGGTGGCTGCGGGTTCACCCTCGACCACCGCGTCGCGGAAGGACCGGAGGCGACGCGGATCTGGCAGCTCCGCGTCGCCAAGGCCATCGGACGCTGGCCGAGCTTCGACGAGACGGTTAGCTTCGAGGACCAGCTCGACCGGAGGGTCCGCGCCTACCTGGAGAGCCACCCCGCCGTGGTCGGCTCACCCCGGGGGCCGAACCTTCGCTTCTGGCGCCGCGTCTCGGTCGGGATGACGAAAGCGGAGGTCCTCCTCCTCCTCGGTCCGCCCGAGGAGACCACGACGGACCACGCGCGGATGGAGGCGGCGGCGCGGCGATTCTGGCCCGAGGTGCAGAAGCGGGCCAGAGAGCTCTGGTCCTACCCCGGCGGCTGGTCCCTCTACTTCGACGGCGACGAGCTGGCGGAGCTGACCGTCTATCGCCGTCAGTTCCTCCAGGAGTAGATCGGCGCGAGACCATTGCCAGAAGGCCCGCTCGCCTGAGAAGATGAGGGAGCCATGAGCAGTCCGAAGCTCCCGCCGCGCGTGGACTTGGCCCTCCTGCCGACGCCCCTCCTGAAGCTCGAGCGCCTCTCGGCGCGCTTGGGGATCGAGCTCTACGTGAAGCGCGACGACCTCACCGGCCTCCTCGAGAGCGGCAACAAGGTGCGGAAGCTCGAGTTCCTGGTGGGGGAAGCCCTCCAGCAGGGCGCCGACACCCTGATCACCTGCGGGACCCTCCAGTCCAACTGCTGCCGGGCCGTGTCGGCGGTCGCCGCCCGGCTGGGGCTCAGGGCGCTCCTCGCCGTCAAGGGCGAGCGACCGTCGACGTACGACGGCAATTTGCTGCTCGACAGGCTCCTCGGGGCCGAGGTGGTGTACTGTTCCGAGGCCGAGTTCCGGCAGATCGACCGGGTCTTCGACCGCCTCGTCGCCGAGGTGGAGGCGCGGGGCGGCCGGCCCTACATCATCCCGGAGAGCGGCGCGACAGAGGTGGGCGCGCTGGGCTACACCGCCTGTGCCCACGAGCTGGCCGAGCAGATCCGCCACGGCGCTCCGGCCTTCGACACGGTGGTGATCACGGCCTTCAGCGGCGGCAGCCAGGCGGGTCTCCTCATGGGGAAGCAGATGAGCGGGTTGTCGGCCGAAGTCGTGGGGATCCCCATCGCGTACCCGGCGGACCAGGTTCGGGATTACGTCGCCGCCACCATCCGGAAGGCCGCCGCTGGCTTCGGCCTGGCCGTGGAGCCGCCGAAGACGGTCCATCTCCTGGACGGCTATCAGGGGCTGGGCCGCGGTCAGAGCCGAGACGAGGAGCTGGCGACGATCGTCAGCCTGGCCCGGGAGGAGGGCATCGTCCTGGATCCGGTCTATACGGCGAAGGCGTTCCTGGGACTCCTGGATCACCTCCGCCGCGACCCGAAGGAGTTCGGGAGCCGCGTCTGCTTCATCCACACGGGAGGCATCTTCAGCCTGTTTCCGTTCCGGGATGCGCTCTCCCGCTTGCTCGATCGCGAGTCCTGAGCGGCATGCCCGAGATTACGCTGAGGGGCGGGGAACTGGACGGCCTCAGGCTCTACTACCTGGCGGAGGGGAGCGGACTGCCTGTCGTCCTGGTTCACGGTCTCGGCGGCTTTGCCGAGAGCTGGCGTCACAACCTTGGAGCCCTGGGCCACAAGGCCTCGGTGTACGCGCTGGACCTGCCCGGGTTCGGCCAGTCCAGCAAGCCGCTGGGGGGCTACGCGCTCGGCTTCTTCGTCGAGGTGCTCGAGCAGTTCCGGGCTGCGCTGGGGCTCGCCCGACTTACGCTGGTCGGTCATTCCCTGGGTGGCGCTGTCGCGGCAGCCTACGCGGTGAGCCATCCCGCCAAGGTAGATCGCCTGAGCTTCATCGCGGCCGTCATCCCCGGCTTCGACTACCGCCCCTCGTGGGTCTACGGGCTGCTCGCCGCGCGCGGCGTCGGCGAGGTCATGGCCCGATTGCTCTGGCCGGGCTTGCTCCGGGCGGCGCTCGCACGCTGCTTCGCCGAGCCCGTTCCCGCGGAGGTGGACTTCCTCGTCCAGCGCGGTCATGCGGCCCGGGCCACCGCGGCGGGGCAGGCGGCCTTCCTGTCCGCGCTCCGGGAGGCGCGGGACGACTTTCGCCGGGACGCTGAGCGCTACCGGCGGGCGCTCTCGGCGCTCGACCTGCCGGTGCTCGCGATCCACGGGTGTCAGGATCGCGTCGTGCCCCTTGCTCACGCCGAAACGGTCGCGCGGTCGCTGCCGCGGGCGGCACTCAGGGTGCTGGACCGCTGCGGCCATTTCCCCCAGATCGAGCACGCCTCCACCGTCAACGAGTGGCTCGGCGAGTTCATCGCCTCCGTCCCCATCGCCGCGGACGGGTGAGCGTTGCCTGCGCGCTCCTGAAGGAGGGAGGTCGGAATGGAGGAGGCTGAGCGCGTTTCGCGCGTGCAGCGGATTCACCGGACGAGGCGCGAACAGCTGGCCAACGAGCTGCTCCGCTGCGGGTGGATCCTCCTCGGGATGAAGGACGGCTCCTTCATTCTCGGGCAGATCACGAAGCTCGTTTGCCCGCGATGCCAGTCCGCGATCGAGTACGACAAGGTCAAGATCGACGACGACGGCTGGCACAAGATCGACTGCGCGAGCTGTGGGGCGTCCGGCCTCCCCCGGGGCGTGAGCTTCGACGAGTACTTCATAGACAAGCTCATCACGGACAAGGACCTGTGGTGACCGGCGCGCGTCCCAGTCGGGCGTGAGCGGGGAGGGCTCGGTGGAGGAGATCACGGCGCAGGCCCTCAAGGCCCGGCTGGAGGGGAAAGAGCCGCTGGTGCTGCTCGACGTGCGCCAGGGCTGGGAGCTTCAACTCTGCCGCCTGCCCGGCGCGGTTCACATCCCGATCGAGGAGATCGAGTTCCGGACCGAGGAGCTGAACCCCGAGGACGACATCGTGGTCTTCTGTCATCAGGGGATCCGGAGCGCCGCGGTCGCGCACTACCTCCGCGGGCTGGGGTTCAGGAAGGCGGTAAACCTGGCGGGCGGCCTCGACCTGTGGGCGCAGACGGTGGACCCGAGCATGCGGAGGTATTGATGGAACCAGTGCTGCTGGTCGAAAGCCGGGACTCGATCGCCTGGCTCAGGCTGAACCGCCCGCCGCTGAACCTCTTCGTCCCCAACCTGATCGAGGTCCTCGGCGAAACTTTCCGCGGCCTGGCCCGCAACCAGTCGGTCCGCCTGGCGGTCATCAGCGGGTCGGGACGCGCGTTCTCGGCAGGCGTGGACGTCAAAATCCTGCGTGACCTTGACGTGGCGTCGGCCAAGCGCTTCATCGCCGCGCTCCACGACACCATCCGTGCTGTCCACGAGGCTCCGTTTCCGGTGATCGCCATGCTGCACGGCTACTGCCTCGGTGGCGCCTTCGAGCTGGCCATGGCCTGTGACCTCAGGACTGCCTCGACCGGATGCCGGCTCGGGCTTCCCGAAATCAAGGTCGGAGTCCCGTCGGTGATCGAGGCGGCGCTGATGCCTGCGCTCATCGGTCCCGGGCGGGCCGCCGAGTACCTCCTGACCGGAGAGCTGATCAGCGCCGACCAGGCCCTGCAGTGGGGCCTGCTGAACCGCCTCGCCGAGCCCGAGCAGCTCGAGGCGGTGACGCGCGAGCTGGCGGGGAAGATCCTGAGCTGCGCGCCGACAGCGGTGAGGCTTCAGAAGGAGCTGCTGATCCGCTGGCGGAAGACCGATCTGGCCACCGCGATCCAGTACGGGATCAACGCCTTCGCCACCACCTACACGACCGGCGAGCCGCGCGAGGCCATGACGGCCTTCCTCGAAAAGCGCGCGCCACGCTTCCCCGATGCTTGACCCTCAGGGCCGGCGGATCCTGTCATCGGCTCGGCCCGTCCGTCCTCGCCCGCCTCGCGCCGGCTGGCGATCTGCCCGAGCGAGCCATGCCGAGAGGCGGTCGGGACCCATCGTGAGCGAGCCGGTCGGGGAAGCCCGATCGCACACCCCGGGTACGCGGCTGGTCGCCGGCCGTGGATGGGACGTTCTGGGGCGGATCGCGCGCAATGGAGGCGCATCCGGAGGGACCCCGGCCGGGCGAGCCCGGGTACCCGCGCCGGAGGCGTGGGTGCGGTGACCGCCGAAGGCGAGCGAGCGACGGGCAGACCCGGCCGGCGTAGGGTGTGGGGGATGATTCACGCGGTGACGTTCGACTTCTGGCAGACGCTCCTTGCCGACACCCCCGAGAACCTGGCGCGCGCCACGGCCCTCCGCCTCGACGGGGTGAAGGCCGTGCTCGACCAGAGCGGATACGCCGTGGCCCGCGAGGCGCTGGAGGCGGCCTACGAAGCTTCCGGCCAGCGGCTCGCCGGGGTCTGGCGTGAGCACCGGGACCTCCCGTACCGGGAGCAGGTCGCGCTCTTCCTGGACCTGGTGTCGCCAGGGCTCGCGGGACGGCTTCCGTTCGGCCGCTTCGAAGAGGCCGCTCGGGCTTACATCGCCCCGGTCCTCAGCTACCCGCCGCTGCCATCGCCGGGAGCCATCGAGAGCGTGAACGCGCTCGCGAGTCTGGGGGTCGTCCTCGCCGTAGTCTCCAACACCGGCCGGACTCCCGGGGTGATACTCCGCCAGGTGCTTACCCGCTTCGGCCTCCTCGACCGCTTCCGCGTGACCAGCTTTTCGGATGAGGTCGGCCTTAGAAAGCCCGATCCAGAGATCTTCAGGTTGACCCTGGCGCGGGTTGGCGTGGAGCCCCGCCATGCCGTCCACGTGGGTGACACGCCGGGCGAGGACATCGCGGGCGCGCGCGCCGCCGGCATGCGCGCTATCCACTTTGCCGCCGACGGACGGCCGGCGTCGGACGCAGACCTCGTCGTTCACGACCTCGCCGCCCTCCCCGCCGCCCTCGCTACCCTCCGCTGATCGGACGGTTTTCGGTTGCGCCGCAGGAGCGGCGGGCGGTATCATTCCGGCCGTGGAGCTGGCGGAGCTCAAGGCGAAGATCCGGGAGATCAAGGACTTCCCGACGGAGGGGGTCCTCTTCAAGGACATCACTACCCTCCTCAAGGACGCCGGCGCCTTCCGGTACGTCATCGATCGCCTCGCCGAGAAGTACCAGCGGGCGCGTGTGGACCTGGTCGTGGCGATCGAGTCGCGCGGGTTCATCTTCGGCGGGGCGCTGGCGCACGAGCTCAAGGCCGGGTTCGTTCCCGTGCGGAAGCTCGGCAAGCTTCCCGGCAAGACGATCGAGGTGGAGTACGAGCTGGAGTACGGGCGGGACGCCCACGCGATCCACGCGGACGCGATCCAGCCGGGGCAGCGGGTGCTGGCGGTGGACGATCTCCTGGCGACGGGCGGGACCATGTCGGCCACCCTCCGCCTGATCGAGCAGCTCGGTGGCCAGGTCGTGGGCGTCGCATTCCTGATCGAGCTGGCCTTCCTCCACGGTCGGGAGAAGCTCAAGAACTACCCGCTCCATTCCCTCATCGCCTACGACTGACAGGGGTTTCCGCGCAGCGTTGGAACCGATCACGCCGTTCGCCTTCGATCCCGCCGCCGCCGTCCGCTTCGTGGATGCCTGCTGGTTCTCGCACGACGGGCAGTGGTTCCTGAAGGTGAACGATCGCTTCGGCCTCGAGACCGCGATGGAGCTCAACGAGGCGGCGGTCCACGCCATGGGGAAGATCGAGGCGCGGCGGATCCGCGAGCTGACCGGTATCGGCGCGGTCGAAGACTGCGTGGGCTTCGCGCGCTACATGGAGACCTTCTGGGGGCTCCGCGGCATGCCCCGGGGCCAGGGGTTGGTGTACGGCGGGGCAATGCGGGTCCTCTCCGCCGACGCCGATCACGTGGAGCTGGCCTTCTCCCGCTGCCTCCTCGCCGAGATGGCCACCGCCGCGAAGATGGGCGGCATGGGGGTCGGGAACTTCCCGGGCTGCCGCGGCTTCCGTCGCCGGATCCACGGCTGGGGGGCCGTCCTCTCCGCGCAGTACGACTTCGTCGACGAGGAGCGCCCCGGCGAGCCCGAGAGCGGCGTGGTCTGCTGCCATCGGATCACCCGGGTGCCGAGACAGGCCTCGCCTTCGGGGTGAGGGGAGCACGGCGAAGCCGGGCGACGCCAAGCGAGGGATCTGAGACATGGCCATCAAGACAGTCGGCGTGGTCGGCTGCGGCCTGATGGGCTCCGGGATCACGCAGGTCTCGGCCCAGGCCGGCTTCCCGACCGTGGTAGTCGAGGCCAACCAGGAGCTCCTGGACAAGGGTCTCGGCGGCCTGCACAAGACGTTGGACGGGCTCGTCGCCAAGGCCAAGCTCGAGGTCAGGGAGAAGGACGCGATCCTCGCGCGGATCACCGGGAGCATGCGCCTCGAGGACCTGAACGCGTGCGACCTCGTCGTCGAGGCGATCACCGAGAACCAGCAGCTCAAGAACGAGACCTTCGCCAGGCTGGACAGGATCTGCCCGCCCCACGCGCTCCTGGCCTCGAACACCTCCTCCTGCAACATCACGGCGATGGCGGCTGCCACCAAGCGGCCGTCGCAGGTGCTGGGCCTTCACTTCTTCAACCCGGTCCCGCTGATGAAGCTGGTGGAAGTGGTGCGGACGATCCTGACGGACGAGGCGAGCGTCAGAGCGGCGTGGGCCTGGGTCCAGGCGATCGGGAAGGTTCCGGTCGCGGCCAGGGACGCGACCGGCTTCATCGTGAACCGCCTCCTGGTCCCCTATCTCCTCGAAGCCGTCCGCGTCTACGAGTCCGGGCTCGCGTCGCTCGAGGACATCGACCAGGCCATGAAGCTCGGCTGTGGCTACCCGATGGGACCGTTCACGCTCCTGGACCTGGTGGGGCTCGACACCACCCTCTACGTGGCTGAGGTGATGTTCGAGGAGTTCAGGGAGGCGCGCTTCGCGCCGCCGCCCCTCCTGAAGCGGATGGTGGCCGCCGGCTACCTCGGACGGAAGAGCGGCCGCGGCTTCTACGATTACAGCCAGAAGTAGGGGGGACGCGATGCCGCTCAGGACCGCCGAGCAGTACCTCGAGAGCCTCCGCGACGGCCGCACGGTCTACTACCGGGGCGAGCGCGTTGCCGATGTCACGACCCACGCGGAGCTCGGGATTGGCGCCCGCCACTGCGCCATCGACTACGCCCTCGCCGACGACCCTCACCACCGCGACCTTGTCCGCGTCACGGAAGCCGGGCAGACCGTCAACCGGTTCTACAAGATTCCCCGGAACGCCGACGACCTCCTGCGCCGGCGCGAGCTGATCGCGGGCACGACCTATGCCGGGCGGGCGATCATCCAGCTCATCCGCGAGATCGGGACCGACTTCCTCTTCGCCCACGCCATCATCAGCCACGCCCTGCAGGAGAAGCTGAAGGCTCCGTACTACGAGCGGCTCCAGGCTTACCACCGCCACGTGGCGGACAACGACCTGGCGATGGCGGTTGCCCAGACCGACGTCAAGGGGGACCGGAGCCGGGGCCCGCGGGAGCAGGAGCACCCCGACTACTACCTCCGGATCGTGGATCGCCAGAAGGACGGGATCGTCATCCGGGGCTGCAAGGCCCACACGACCAGCTCGATCTACGCCAACGAGATCATCGCCATCCCCACCCGGGCGCTCGGCGACGGCGACACCGACTACGCTGTCGCGGTCGCGGTCCCTGCCAGCACCCGGGGGCTCCGCTTCATCGTGAGCCCGCTCTCGGGCGGCGGCGGGTCGGCCTTCCACGCGCCGATCTCGTCGCGCCACAAGATCTACGACACGCTCACCGTCTTCGACGACGTCTTCGTGCCTTCGGAGCGGGTCTTCCTGTGCGGCGAGACGCCCTACGCGGGCGCGCTGGCCCTCGGCTTTGTCGAGTTCCACCGCTTCACCGCCGTCTCCTACAAGCTCCCGCTCATGGACCTGATGATCGGCGCGGCGATGCTGATGGCGGAGGCGAACGGAATCGAGACGGCGTCCCACGTCAGGGAGAAACTCTCGCGCCTTATCTCCTATCGGGAGACCGTGCGCTCCTTGACGGTCGCGGCGGCCCACGAGTGCAAGGTGAAAGGGCCAGGCGTGGCCGTGCCCGACACCACGATCACGAACATCGCCAAGCAGTACTTCGCCGAGAACTACCACGCGATGGTGCAACGGGTGCAGGACATCGCCGGCGGGCTCCTGGTCACCGGGCCCGGCGAGGAGGATCTGGCTAACCCCGAGACCAAGGCCGATGTGGAGAAGTACCTGGGCGGGCGGAAGGGCGTCGGGGCCCACAATCGCCTGAAGCTGTTCAACCTGATCCGCGATCTGATGGCCTCCGATTTCGGCGGCTACCACGAGCTGCTGGCGATCCACGCGGAAGGATCGCTGGAGGCGCAGAAGATCACCATCCTCCGCGGCTTCGACGCGGCGGCCTGCCGGGCGTTCGCGGCCGAGTGCGCGGGCCTGGAGCTTTCAGCGTAGGTGTTCACGTGGCCCTGGAAGGCCTTGCGAAACAGCTTTTTGACGAAATCAAGTACAGGAACAAGTTTCCACCGCGCCAGGCCGCTGAAATAAAAAAGAACGAGCTCGCGTTCCGGGGTCTTGCCAGAGCACGGCGCCACGTACAAAGAAGTATTAGAGGCGGCGAATCGCGCGGAGGCCGACGCTAAACAGACTCGGAATGTAGTACAGGTTGCCACTACTTGAGCGAAGAGCAGGGGCGACGCTGGCTTGGAGCTGTAGATGGGGTTGATTTATAAAACGGTACGGCTGACGGGCTCTCGGGCAGAGCTGGAAGTGAAGGCGCTTTTCGACACCGGGAGTTCCCGGTGCTTCGTGAGTCGGGAGGTGGCCCAGTCTGTATCCGACCTGTTTTCTGTGCCGATTCCTCTGGAAATCGAAACGGCGACGGCTGTGACCCACGCACAGGAGGCGGTCCATGTGGCGCTATGGCTCGACGGCCACCCACTCCAGTGGGTCTTCTACGTGGTCGACGGTCTCACCGAGTCTGCGATCGTGGGCGCAGATTTTCTCCAAATCTGGAAGATCAAGCTCGATCCGGAACACGAGACTCTGATTCTGGACCCCAACGCTCTGAAGTTGAAGCTCGTGTAGCGACATGCGGGACCTCTATTACCTGAGCGACGACCAGCGCGCGGTGCGCGATCTGGCGCGGCAGCTCGCGCGGGAACGGATCGCGCCGGCCGCCGCCCACTACGACGAGACCGAGACGTATCCGGACGAGCCGATGCGACTGCTCGCCGAGCAGGGGCTCATGGGAATCTGGGTTCCGGAGGAGCACGGGGGCGCGGGGATGGGAGCCCTGGCGCTCTGCCTGGTCGTCGAGGAGATCGCCTGGGCGTGCGCGGCGACCGCGACGAACTACCTGGCGACCCCGCTCGGGGGATACCCGATCCTCCTGGCCGGGACCGAGGAGCAGAAGAAGCGCTACCTGCCGCGGCTCGCCGCGGGGGAGATCCTCGCGGCGTACTCGCTCTCCGAACCCGGCGCGGGGTCTGATGCGGCGTCGCTGCAAACTCAGGCGGCGCGCCGGGGCGACAGGTACGTCCTGAACGGGACGAAGCTCTGGTGCTCGAACGGTGACCACGCCGGCGTGATCACGCTCTTCGCGACGGTGGATCGGTCCCAAGGTGCCAGGGGCGTGACGGCGTTCCTCGTCGAGCCGAGCTTCCCGGGGTTCACCATCGGCAAGAAAGAGAAGAAGATGGGGATCCGGGCCTCCCCGACGGTCGCGATCCACCTCACCGACTGTGAGGTGCCGGTGGAGAACCGGCTCGGCGGGGAAGGGGAGGGGTTCAAGATCGCGATGCAGACTCTCGACTATACCCGACCGCCGACCGGCGCGATTGCCCTCGGGATCGCCCAGGCCGCGCTCGATGCGGCGCTCGCGTATGCCAAGGAGCGGAAGCAGTTCGGCCAGCCGATCGCCTCGTTCCAGGGGATCCAGTTCATGCTCTCCGACATGGCGATCGCCGTCCACGCCTCCCGGCTCCTGATCCACCACGTGGCCCAGCTCGTGGACCGGGGCGCGAGCCGGGTCATTCTCGAAGCCTCGATGGCCAAGTGTTTCGCGGCGGACACGGCCATGCGGGTGACGACGGATGCCGTCCAGATCTTCGGCGGCTACGGCTACACGCGCGAGTACCCCGTGGAGCGCTTCATGCGGGACGCCAAGATCACCCAGATCTACGAGGGGACCAACCAGATCCAGCGCCTCGTCATCGCCCGCGAGCTGCTCGGCCCTGGTTAACCGTTGGGCGTGGGGGAAGGCTGCGGGTGGCCGATGCGCCTGAGGAATCGAACCGTGGACCCTGCAGGGTACCGCCTTCGGTTGAGCCGCCGAGACTGCCGGACAGAGGCGCGGTGATGGACGCTGGTCCGAGCGACAGGGCGCGTGCGGGTGCCGCAAGGCACCGGCCACTTCGGGGCTACGCCGTCGCGGTACTGACGGTTGCGGTCTGTATGCTGCTGGCGTGGATGCTCGGTATCCTCTACCCGCAGACGAGCCGGCACCTGTTTGCCATCTTTGTCATCGCTGTAATGATCAGCGCGTGGTATGGCCTGGGTCCAGGCCTGCTCGCAACCTTTCTCTCAACCCTGCTCAGCGAGTACTTCCTCCTGCCGCCGACTTACTCCTTTGGGATTGCAGCCGCGGAGGATTTACTTCTGCTGAGCGTGTTCGCGATTGTGGCGGTGGCCGTCAGCGTGCTCGTCGCCGCCCGCCGCAGAGCGGAAGCCGGCCTGCGTGCCGTTTTGGATGAGCTGGAAGCGAGAGTCGAGGACCGAACGAGCGATCTTATCGGCGCCAAGGCAACGCTCGAGGAAGAGGTCATCCGGCGCAAGCGGCTGCACGAGCGATTTCAGAGCCTGACCAGGCTGACCCAGGCCCTGACGGCGTCCCTCGAACTGCCTGAGGTGCTCGACCGCGTGGTCCGGGCCGCCAGCGACCTCCTCCCCGGCTCCTCGGCCCGCATCTGGGTCCTCGAGGGAGATCGCCTGCATCTCCGGTCGGAGTGGGGCATCCGCGGTGCTCACGGCTCAGGGCGGAAGACAGAATTCGCCTTGGGCGAGGGGCTCGCCGGCCACGTGGCGATGGCGCGCGAGCCGCTTGTGGTTGAGGATGTGGTGGCGGACCCGCGGATCGTCAACGTGACGTGGCTTCGCGAACAGGGGTTTGTTTCCGGCGTGTACGTCCCGCTCCTGGTGCGCGAGTGGCTCGTCGGCGTGCTCGTCCTCTTCACCCGAGACCGTTACCGCTTCAGCGCCGAAGACCTCGAAGTGCTCACGTCGTTCGGCACCCAGGCCGCCATCGCCATCGAGAACGCCCGCCTCTACGCCTCGGCGCAGGAACGGCTGAGAGAGACGGAGGTGCTGCTGTCGGTGAGCCGGGCGCTGGCGTCCACGCTCGATCTCGAGGCGCTCCTCCGCCACTTCCTCCGCCAGGTGGCTCGAACCATCGACGCCGACTCGGTGGGCGCGTGGCTGGTGGACCCGGACACGGGCCAGCTCGAGCCGGCGGTGGGCTACCACGTGCCCCCGTGTCTCCTGGAAGTGTTGCGGAAGGCTCGGGTCGATCCCCGCGAGAGCGCCTTCCACGCCGAGGGGCTCGCCGCCCGGCGCGTGGTCGTCTCGAGCAACGTGCCCGAAGACCCGCGGATCCCCGAGCCCATGAAGGCGATCGCGCCGCATCAAGTCCAGCTCTTCGCTCCGATCGCGGCCAGGGATCAGGTGCTCGGCGCCTTCATCGCGGTGTGGTGGGAGCGAACGCGGGCATTCACCGACGCCGAGCTGGCCCTCGTCGAGGCGATGGGCAACCAGGCCGGGATCGCCGTGGAGAATGCCCGCCTCTTCCAGGAGCACCAGCGAAAGGTGGAAGAGCTGTCGGTCCTCTACGAGGTTTCCCGGGCCGTGACCGGCCAGCTCGACGTCGCTCATCTCCTGGAGGCCGTCCGCCGGCAGGTGGGACGGGTGCTGGACGCTCGAAACATGGTGATCCTTCTCTACGAGGAGGCCCGCCGGGAGTTCGAGGTCGCGCTGAGGATGCGCGACGGCGAGCCCGACCCGAACCCCACCCGCCGGTACCCGCTGGGGTACGGACTGATGAGCCGGGTGATCGGGCGGCGTCAGGCGATCCGGACTGCCGACTATCTGGAGACCTGTCGCCGGGAGGGTGTGGATCCGGTCTCCGCCTCGCTCCGCTTCCCCTACTGGCTCGGAGTTCCGATGGTCGCCGGCGACCGCGTCGTCGGCGTGCTGGCGCTCAGGAGCGTGGTGCAGCCGTTCACCGAGTCGGACCAGCGGCTGCTGGCCAACATCGCCGGCCTGGCCGCCCTGGCCATCCGGAGCGCCCGGCTCTTCGAGGAGCGCACGCGGGCCTACGACGAGCTGGCTGCCGCCCAGGACCAGCTCATCAGGACCGAGAAGCTGCGGGCGCTGGGCGAGATGGCCTCCGGGGTCGCTCACGACTTCAACAACCTCCTCACCTCGATCCTGGGACGTACCCAGCTCCTCTCCAGGAGGGTCGAGGACCCCACGCTCCGCGAGTGGCTTCAGGTAATCGAGCAGGCGGCCCTCGACGGGGCCCAGACCGTCCGGCGGATCCAGGAGTTCACGCGCGTCCGCCGCGACCAGCCCTACGTGTCGGTGGACCTGAACCAAGTGGTCGAGGATGCCCTCGAGGTTACCCGGCCGCGCTGGCCCGAGGAGCCTCACAGCCGGGGGACGACGGTTCAGGTCGTCACGGCGCTCGCCCCTATTCCGCCGGTGTCGGGCGATCCGGCCGAGCTCCGGGAAGCCCTCACGAACCTGATCCTGAACGCGGTGGACGCGATGCCCGAGGGAGGGAGGCTCTCGCTGACCACCGAGGCCGCGGGCGAGCGCGTGGTTGTCACGGTGAGCGACACCGGCGTCGGGATGCCTCCGGACGTCCAGCGCCGGATCTTCGACCCCTTCTTCACCACGAAGGGGCCGCTGGGCACCGGCCTCGGGCTGTCGATGACCTACGGGATCGTCACCCGCCACGGCGGCGAGATTTCGGTCGGGAGCTCGGCGGGAGAAGGCTCCACCTTCCGGCTGTCCTTTCCCGCGAGCCGGGCGCTGCCGACCGAGGCCGCGACGCCACCCGCGTCATCCCCCACAGCGGCGTTGCGTTGCCTCGTTGTGGACGACGAGCCGCTGGTGCGCGAGGTGCTCAGCGATCTCCTCTCCCAGGGCGGTCACGAGGTCGTGTTGGTCGCCGACGGGGCCGAGGCGATCGCACGCTGCCGGGCCGAGCCCTTCGACCTCGTCCTCACCGATCTGGCGATGCCGGGGGTGAGCGGCTTGCAGGTCGCGCGGGCCGTCAAGGATCACGATCCTGCGGTTCCGGTGTTCGTGATCACCGGGTGGGGCGTGGAGTATTCGCCCGAAGAGCTCAAGGTCCACGGCGTGGATAAGGTTCTCCCCAAACCCGTCAAGCTCGACGATGTTCTCGCGGCCGTGGCCGCCTGCGGGCCGCGCAAGGCGAGGAAGGAGGATGTCGCATGACCAGCCCCATCATCACCGAGGCTGTGCGGGCGCTCGTGGAGCGGAAGGATCTGACGCGCATCGAGGCGGCGGCGGCCATGGAAGCGATCATGTCGGGAGCCGCCACCAACGCCCAGATTGCCGCCTTCCTCACCGCGCTCCGGATGAAGGGCGAGACGGTGGAAGAGTTGATCGGCTTCGCCCAGGTGATGCGCCAGAAGGCTGTGCGCGTGCGGACGCGCGGGGAAGAGGTCGCGGCGCTGACGGGAACGGACCGCGAGATGCTCATCGACACGTGCGGGACTGGGGGCGACGCTGCCGGCACGTTCAACGTCTCGACGGCCACGGCCTTCGTGGTGGCGGGGGCCGGGCTCAAGGTCGCCAAGCACGGGAACCGGTCGGTTTCGTCCCTCTGCGGGTCGGCCGACGTCGTCGAGACGCTGGGGATCAACCTGGAGCTGTCGCCGGCAAAGGTGGCGCGCTGCATCGACGAGGGGGGAATCGGCTTCCTGTACGCGCCGCTCCTCCACACGGCGATGAAGCACGTGATGGCGGCTCGCCGGGAGATGGGCATCCGGACCGTGTTCAACATGCTCGGACCCCTGACGAACCCCGCCAATGCCAACGCCCAGGTGGTCGGCGTGTACTCGCTCGCGCTGATCGAGCCGCTGGCCCGGGTGCTCGCTGAGCTCGGGACGATCCGGGCCTTCGTGGTCCACGGCGCCGATGGCCTGGACGAGATCTCCACGACCGGGGACAGCTCGATCGCAGAGGTGCGCGAAGGCGTCGTGCGGAGCTATACGGTCCGCCCCGAGGACTTCGGGCTCGGCCGGGCCTCGATTCGTGAGCTCCAGGGGGGGGACCGGGAAGAGAACGCCCAGATCATCCGCGGGATCCTCAAGGGGGGGGCTGGGCCCAAGCGCGACATCGTGCTGATGAACGCGGCCGCGGCGCTGGTCGTCGGGGGAAAAGCGAAGGATCTCAAGGAAGGCGTCGCGCTGGCCGGCCACTCGATCGACTCAGGATCAGCGCGTGCCAAGCTGGAAGCGCTGATCGTCCTCTCCCAGCGGCTCGCCCAGGAGAAATAGGG
>JACQWB010000279.1 GCA_016209385.1 Candidatus Rokuibacteriota bacterium | reverse complement strand
CTTCGGCCACGAGAAGGGAGCCTTCACCGGGGCCCTCGCCCAGCGCAAGGGGAAGTTCGAGCTCGCCAACGGGGGCACGCTCTTCCTGGACGAGATCGGCGACATGAGCCTCAAGACCCAGGCCAAGGTCCTCCGGGTGCTCGAGGAGCAAGCCTTCGAGCGCGTGGGCGGCAAAGAGACCCTCAAGGTGGACGTGCGCGTCACCGCGGCCTCCAACCAGAACCTCCAGGGGCTGATCCAGCAGGGACGCTTCCGCGACGACCTCTTCTACCGGCTCAACGTCATCCCGATCGAGGTCCCACCGCTCCGGGAGCGCAAGGAGGATATCCCGCTCCTCGTCCAGCACTTCATCACCATCTTCTCGGCGGAGAACGGCAAGCGCCCCAAGACGGTCTCGGTCGAGGCCCTGGCCTCCTTCCTCACCTACGACTGGCCCGGCAACGTGCGCGAGCTCCGCAACATGGTCGAGCGGCTCGTGATCATGGTGCCGCGCGACGTCATCGGCCCCCAGGCCCTCCCCCCGCCGCTTCGTCCGAAGGAGGCGGGCCGGCCGGAGGGGACGGTCAAGGAGAAGACGCTCAAGGAGGCGCGCGAGGCCTTCGAGCGCGCCTACATCGTTGCCGAGCTCCGCGCCAACGACTGGCACATGACCCGCACCGCGCAGCGCCTGGGGATCGAGCGCAGCCACCTGTACCGCAAACTCAAGCTCTACGCGATCACCCCGCGCACCTAGGGATAATCGCGCGGCCGAAAAATGACTTGACAACCGCACGCGAGATGGTAGGGTAGCTGTTGAATAGCTCCTTTAAGTGGGCCCAGCGAGGTCCACAAGGAGAGGCGATGTGACGCGGCTCGATACGAAGGCGACGAGAGCCCTTCCCAGTGAGGGAAGGGGTTTTTTTTGTCCGCCGGCGGAGGAGTGATCACGCGGGAAAAAGCCCAGGTGCTCGACGAGCAGGGGATCGACCGCGCCCTGACCCGCATCGCCCACGAGATCCTGGAAAAGACCCAGGGGGCCCAGGGGCTGAGTCTGGTCGGGATCCGGACGCGCGGCGTGTCGCTCGCCCGCCGGATCGCCGACAAGATACGCGCGATCGAGGGGGAGGCGCCCCCGGTCGGGGTGCTGGACATTACGCTATACCGGGACGACCTCGGGCTCCTCGCCGAGCAGCCTACCGTCAAGGCCACGGAAATCCCCTTCGCGATCAAGGGGAAGACGGTCGTCCTGGTGGACGATGTCCTCTTCACCGGCCGCACCATCCGGGCCGCGCTGGATGCCCTCATCGACCTCGGGCGCCCGCGGATGATCCAGCTCGCGGTCCTCGTGGACCGGGGGCACCGGGAACTCCCCATCCGCCCGGACTACGTGGGGAAGAACCTCCCGACGAGCCGGCGGGAAGCCGTGGCTGTCCTACTCAAAGAACACGACGGGGAGGAGCGTGTGGTGATCCAGGAGCCACCGGAGGAATAACGCCATGGGTTGGAAGCGGAAAGACCTCCTGACCATGCAGGAGCTGGACGCCGGCGAGATCCGCACCATCCTGGACACGGCGGAATCCATGAAGGAGATCGCCACCCGGGAGATCAAGAAGGTGCCGGCGCTCCGGGGAAAGACCATCGTCAACCTCTTCTACGAGCCGTCCACGCGCACGCGGACCTCCTTCGAGATCGCGGGGAAGTGGCTCTCCGCCGACGTCGTGAACTTCTCGGCGTCGGGCTCGAGCGTCAGCAAGGGCGAGAGCCTCCTGGATACCGCCAAGAACATCGAGGCGATGAGCCCGGACGTCGTCGTCGTCCGCCACTCCTCTTCCGGCACGCCCCAGCTGCTGGCGGAAGCGCTCCGCTGCGCGGTGGTCAACGCGGGGGACGGGGCCCACGAGCACCCGACGCAGGCCCTCCTGGATCTCCTCACGATCCGGGAAAAGAAGGCGCACCTCGAGGGACTCCACGTGGTGATCATCGGCGACATCGCCCACAGCCGGGTCGCCCGGTCGAACATCCACGGGATGCGCAAGGTCGGGATGACCGTGACGGTGGCTGGCCCGCCCACGCTGATCCCGCCGTACGTTCAGGAGCTCGGGGTGAAGGTGAGCCACCGGCTGGAGGACGTGATCGCCGACGTGGACGTGATCATGATGCTCCGGCTCCAGCAGGAGCGGATGACCGCCGGGCTGATCCCCTCCCTCCGCGAATACTCGCGCCTGTGGGGGCTCACCCTCGACAAGCTCGCCGCGGCCCGCCCCGACGTCCTGATCATGCACCCCGGCCCCGTGAACCGTGGCATCGAACTGGCCCCCGATGTCGCCGACGGCCCGTACTCGGTCATTCTCGACCAGGTCACGAACGGCATGGCCGTCCGGATGGCGGTTCTCTACCTCCTCACCGGAGGTAAGGCGCAGTGAACGGCCGACGGGTGGTGCCGCGATGGGGCTGGGCCCCCGACGCCGAAGGCGTGGGGAGGGGGCGACAGGACCCGCGGCCTCGGAGGCCGAGCCGGCGAGAGGACCCGCGAGCTTGGGCGTTGGAGACGCCGTGAACCTGCTGATCAAGGGTGGAAGGGTCATTGATCCCGCCAACGGCGTGGATGGCGTCCGGGATCTCCTCGTCCAGGACGGCAAGATCGCCGCCTGCGGGCCCGCCCTCGCCGCTCCCGAGGCGACCCCGACCATCGACGCCGGGGGCAAGGTCGTCTGTCCGGGGTTCATCGATCTCCACACCCACCTCCGCGAGCCCGGCTACGAGTACAAGGAGACCATCGCGACCGGCACGCGGGCCGCGGCGGCGGGCGGGTTCACCGCGGTCTGCGCGATGGCCAACACCTTCCCGGTCAATGACAACCGCGCCGTCACCGACTACATCCTGGCCAAGGCCAGAGTGGAAGGCGTGGTGCGTGTGTATCCCGTCGGGGCCGTGACCCGAAACCTCAAGGGCGAGGAGCTGGCCGAGCTGGGGGAGCTCGCCGAGGCCGGATGCGTGGCGTTCTCCGACGACGGCAAGCCCGTCATGAACTCGGGGCTGCTGCGCCGCGCCATGGAGTACATCCTCCCCTTCGGGACGCCGGTGATCTCCCACGCCGAGGACCTCAACCTGGCGGCCGGCGGGGTGATGCACGAGGGCGCCGTTTCGACCGAGCTGGGGCTCAAAGGCATGCCCACGGCAGCCGAGGAGGCCATGGTGGCGCGGGACATCGTGCTGACCGAGCTGACCGGCACGCCGGTCCACATCGCCCACCTCTCCACTGCCGGCGCCGTTCGGCTGATCCGCGACGCCAAGGCCCGCGGGGTCCGGGTCACCGCGGAGGTGACGCCGCACCACCTGGTCCTGACCGACGAGGCGGTGCGGAGCTACGACCCGAATACGAAGATGAACCCGCCGCTCCGGCCCAAGCGCGACCAGGAGGCGCTCCTGGAAGCCCTGGCCGACGGCACGATCGACGCGATCGCCACCGACCACGCCCCGCATGCCCAGGCGGAGAAGGAGGGCGAGTACGATCACGCCGCGTTCGGGATCGTGGGGCTCGAGACCGCGGTGTCGCTCCTCCTCGACCGCCTCGTCCGCCCCGGGCTCCTGGACCTCCCGAGCCTGGTCGCGCGCCTCACGGTCGGGCCGGCCCGGGCCTTCGGGCTTCCCGGCGGCACCCTCGGCCTCGGGAGCCAGGCCGACATCACGATCCTCGACCTCGGACGGGAACTTACCATCGAGCCGGCACGGTTTCATTCTAAGAGCCGCAACACGCCGTTCGCGGGGTGGCAGGTGACCGGGATGCCCTGGATGACCGTCGGCGGCGGCCGGGTCGTGATGTGGGAGCGTGTGATCAAGGGAGGCTTCGGCGCGTGAGGAAGACGGCGCTCCTCGCCCTTGCTGACGGCCGCATCTTCAGGGGGGAGTCTCTGGGCGCCCAGGGCGAGGCCCGCGGCGAGGTCGTCTTCAACACGTCCATGACCGGGTACCAGGAGATCCTGACCGACCCCTCCTACAAGGGGCAGATAGTGGTCATGACCTACCCGCTCATTGGCAACTACGGGATGAACGACGAGGACGTGGAGTCCCGCCGGCCATGGGTGGAGGGGTTCATCGTGAAGGAGGCCTCACGCGCGCCGTCCTCGTGGCGGGGTCGGGTGACCCTGGATGACTACCTCAGGCACCACGGCATCGTCGGGATCCACGGGATCGACACCCGCGCGCTGACCCGGCACCTCAGGGACCACGGCGCCCAGGAGGGCGTCATCACGACGGAGGAGCTCGACCCCGAGCGGCTCGTCGCCAGGGCACGGGCGGTTCCGCGGCTCATCGGCCGCGACCTGGTGCGGGAGGTGACGACCGACACGCCGTTCGGCTGGAACGAGGCTGTCTGGGATCTCGAGCGAGGCTACCAGCCGCCGCCCGCGAGCCGGTTCAAGGTGATCGCCTACGACTCAGGAATCAAGCTGAACATCCTCCGGCAGCTCACCGCCGTCGGCTGCGCGGTGACGGTTGTCCCCGCGAATACGCCCGCCGCTTGCGTGCTCGAGCTGGGGCCCGACGGGGTCTTCCTGTCGAATGGCCCGGGAGATCCGGAGGGCGTGCCGTACCTGATCGAGTCCGTCAAGGGCCTGCTCGGGCACGTGCCGATCTTCGGGATCTGTCTGGGGCATCAGATCCTTGGGCTTGCAGTCGGCGGCAGCACCTACAAGCTCAAGTTCGGACACCACGGCGCCAACCACCCCGTGAAGGATCTCCTCACGAAGAAGGTGGAGATCACCGCCCAGAACCACGGCTTTGCTGTGGACGCGGAGTCGGTGATGCCGTTCGGGATGGAAGTCAGCCACGTGAACCTGAACGACGGGACCCTGGAGGGAATGCGCCACCGCGACTGGCCGGTCTTCTCGGTGCAGTACCACCCGGAAGCGTCCCCCGGGCCCCACGATGCCAACTATCTCTTCCACCGATTCGCGGACCTGATGGTCAGGACGCGGGGAGGCTGAGCTGTCCTATGCCGAAGTACCTGATCTCGTACCGGAAGACCGAGGAAGTGGGGCAGAAGCCCGAGTGGACCTCGTTCACCACCGAGAGCGAGACGGCCCTCGAGGCCCAGGGCATCTTGGAGCGCGTCCGGAAGCGGATGTCGGTCCTCGGCGAGCAGCTCTGGGGAAGCGGGGAGGTGGTTTGGGTCGGCTCGGGGCGGCTCGACGACATCCTCTACAAGCGCGAGGAGGCCGCCCCCGAGGTGTCCATCGTCTACGGCGCGGTCGAAGAACGCTGACTGCATACAGCACCTCTAGGAGGACAGCGACATCGACCTGTTGACCGGCACCGGGTGGCCTGGGCAATTTGATCGTCAAGCGCGAGAACGCCTGAGTGCCCACGCGCACTGACCTCCCGAAGATCCTGATCATCAGCTCGGGGCCCATCGTCATCGGGCAGGCCTGCGAGTTTCGACCACTCCGGGCCGGATAAAAAGGGGGGGCTGGTGCTTCGCGTCGGCGACCGGTTTGAGCTGCCCATCACTCAGGAGGCGTGGGAGTCCGGGCGCCTCCACCTGGATGGAGAGATCCCGCACCCGGGCGGCCCTGAGGCCGAGGGGATCCCTGTCGTCCTGAGGGGGGACCGGAGACGGTCGGCTATCGGCGTGTGGGCCGGCGGCGGGTTGCTGGAGGTCCGCGGCCTTTCGGACCTTCTCTCCATCCCGGGAACGATGGGCAGGCTAACGATGGCGGTCGAGGGAGAGGAGCCCCTGACCCTCAAGGTCAGCCTTGCGGGCCAGGCGGACCGGGCTGCCCTCCTGGACCTTGCTCCGAGGGAGATCGGCGCGATCCCCGTGAGCCTGGATCCCACCGTCAGCGAGATTCTGCGGGAACTGGACGACGGGGTGTACGCCCCCCTGGAGGCCTACCGGCTGCACCGGTGGGCCCGCGCCATCGCCCGGTCTCCCGGGTTTGACGAGCTGATCTCCCTCCCCCTACTCCGGGACGTGATCCTGTACGAACACCAGCTTGCTGCTGTCTGGACCGTCCTGAACCGCATGCGGGGCCGGGGCCTGCTCGCCGACGAGGTGGGCCTGGGGAAGACCGTCGAGGCGGGGATCATCCTAGCGG